>CALGIB010000568.1 GCA_937915955.1 uncultured Pseudomonadota bacterium | reverse complement strand
CCTTGCACGAGCCCATCCTTGTGGACGGCCGCCCGGTGGTCCAGGCCGGCGCGAACACCTTCTACGTGGGCGAGTTGAGCCTGGTGCGCGAGGGCGACCGCTGGGTGGTCGAGGCCTACACCCTGCACCTGCTCGACGACGAGATCCCCGGTGATCCCGAGGCGATGGACCTGGTCGCCGAGCTCCAGGCCCGGGTCGGCCGCGACTTCCTCGAGCCCAGGGGGTTCTCCTTCGAGCAGCTGGTGGCCGAGGTCGACAGCCCCCTGGGGCGTGAGCTCACCGACGCCACCCTGGGCAACCTGGTCACCGACGCCTTCCGCTCCCAGACCGGCTCGGACCTGGCCTTCGCGGGCAACGGCACACTCCGGGCAGACCTCGCCGAGGGGCCGCTGCAGCTCTCGGATCTGTTCCTGGTCAGCCCCCTGGGCATCGGCACGCTGGACGACAGCCCCGGCTACGCGCTGGTCCAGGCCTGGTTCACGGGCGACGACGTGAAGGCGCTGATGGAGTTCCTGCTGGTGGCCTACGAGCTCCGAGGCGACAGCTACTACCCGCGGCTGAGCGGGGCCGAGGTGCACGCAAACACCTGGCGGGTGCCCCTGGACCGCGTACACCGCGTGGACCTCGAGGAGGGAGCGCTGGACCCCGACCGCCTCTACAGCGTCGGCATGACCACCTACGTGGCCAGCTTCCTGCCGATGGTCCGGGGCCTCACCCACGGCCTGCTCGACCCCGTCATGCGCGACGCGAGGGGACAGCCGGTGGACGACCTCGAGCCCCTGCTGGTCGACGCGGAGCCGGAGACGCCCGGCGTGCAGGAGCTGAAGGCCTGGCAGGCCCTGCTGCAGCACGTGTCCAGCCGCCCCGACGCCGACGGGGACGGCCTGCCGGAGCTGCCCGAGGCTGGCCACAGCCAGGACCGCATCCACCGCAGCGGCGGGGCCCGGGGCCTGCTCACGATGAGCACCTGGAAGCAGCGCGCGGTCACCTTCGGGCCCCTCGGGTTGCTCGGCGGTGTGGCGCTGTTGTTGCTCCGGAGACGCCGCCGCGCGGGATAGACCCGCCGAATGATCCCCACGAACCTCAGCAAGAAGCTCGGCCTGCGCTACCCCGTGGTCGCGGCCCCGATGTTCCTCATCAGCAACCGCGAGATGCTGCTGGCCTGCGCCAACGCCGGCGTCCTCGGCTCGATGCCGAGCCTGAACGCACGCACGCCCGCGAAGCTGCGCGAGGACCTGGAGTGGCTGCGAGCTCGGACGGACAAGCCCTTCGCCATCAACATGACGATCGGCCTGACCAAGCCTGACCGACTCCAGCAGGACGTGGCGCTGCTCGAGGAGTTCGAGGTCCCCGTCTGGATCACCAGCTACGGCGACCCCACGGAGTTCGTGAGGCGCGCGCGCGCCTGTGGCAGCGCCGTCTTCCACGACGTGATCAACCTGAAGCACGCCAAGAAGGCCGAGTCCGCAGGGGTCGACGCCATCATCGGCGTGGCCAGCGGCGCGGGCGGTCACGCGGGACGCATCAGCCCCTTCGCGCTGATCCCCTACCTGCGCAAGAACCTGTCCGTGCCGATCATCGCCGCCGGCGCCATCAGCACCGGCGAGCAGGTCGCGGCCGCCCTCGCCCTGGGCGCGGAGCTGGTCTACATGGGCACCCGCTTCATCGCCTCGGCCGAGTGTGGAGCCCAGCCCGAGTACAAGCAGATGGTCGTGGACAGCGGCCCCGAGGAGATCGTCTACACCGACCAGGTCAGCGGCGTGCACGCGAACTTCCTGAAGGCCAGCCTGCCCGAGCCCGGGACCGAGGCCGCCGGAGCGAAGCGCTGGAAGGACATCTGGAGCGCCGGCCACGGCGTGGCCGAGATCACCGCGGTGCAGCCGATCGAGCAGATCGTCGAGGGCCTGGTCCGCGAGTACCACGACACCGTGCGGCGACTTCAGGGCTGAACCCACGAAGATCGTTCATGGATCCAGAGGATCGTCGCGGAGACGGAAGACCTCGACCGAGGGCTCGAAGCGCACCCGCGTGCTGAGCGTGTCGAGCGCCTCGAACCGGCCCAGGCCGTAGCCCAGCTCCTGGGCACAGCGCTCCTCGAAGCCGCTCAGCCCCCGGTAGGGCGTGTCCTGGGGGTGCACGTTGCCGCCGCTGACCGGCACGACGTCGGACTGCTAGGTGAGCACCCGCAGCGCGGCGGCGCGCAGGCGCTCCTGGGCGACCCAGTGCAGCCGGACGGGCTCCTCGGCCCCCAAGGGCACGAAGCCGGGCACCACCACGCGGGGTGCCTTGAGCGACGCGAGGAACTCCAGCGACGGCCGGTTGATCGCGTCCAGGTCCAGCGGGCGGCCGTCCACGGTGGCGAGCTCCGCCGGGGCCAGCGCATAGGTCGAGGCCTGGGCGACCACCAGTTGGGGCTGCGGCGGAGCCTCGTGGGCGCGCTCCGCGTCCAGCCGACGACCCTCGTTGAGCCGAATCACCAGGCCGACGAGGACGCAGACGGCCAGCACCGGGAGCAGGCGACGACCCCTCAGGGTCGGGGTCTTAGGCTTCAGCGCTCGCTCCCTCGCTGGCTGCGCCTAACCCTCGAAGGGGTCGTCCAGCAGCTTCTCTCGTACGGCCGAAGAGCACTCTGCGCTTCGATCACCTCCTCCGCAGAAGGGCTGGTCCAGCCAGGCCTCGTCGCCCGGAAAGCCCAGCTCCGAGAGCCCGGTCAGGCGCGGCGCGGCCTCCTCGCCGGCGTTCCATACATCTGGAAGTATCACGTATCGTTCAGGATCATCCACACCGTCAGGGGCGCAGTCCTCGTCGATGCAGGGCACGATGCTGACCTCCTCGCAGCTCTGCACGCTGGGATAGGTCGCGTGCTTGCCCTCGCTGGGCCAGACCTGCCAGCGCGGCTCTTCGCTGGTGGACAGATCCAGCAGGCCCGCGCCCTGGACCAGCTGCCCGTGGTCCAGGGCCGTGCCCTCGTGGGCCGCCGTGTAGGCCCCGACGACGACCGCGCGCTCGCCGTCCAGCAGCACGTCCAGCGCCACCCGCTCGGAGTCCCCGTGGTGGGCGCTGACCCCGCAGCGGCCGTAGTCTTCGCTCCACCCCAGCATCAGGAGGACGCGCACACGGTCCGAGCCCACCGGTGCCACGCGACCTACCTGGGCCAGCACCAGGTCGGGGTCGTCCATGCCGGGCTCGGCCTCGTCCAGGATCAGCTCGGGCCGGAAGACCTGCAGGGCCAGGTCCTCCCAGGCGTCGTTCAGGCCGTCTTGATCGACGTCCTCGCAGGTCTCGACGTCGCAGCCCTGGGCCCAGACCGGAAGGTTGGTCTCGAGCACCAGGAAGCTCTCGACGAAGACCTCGAACTCCAGAGACCACTCCGGCGGGTCGCTCTCCGACGGGGAGTCCGGTCGAGCCGTGTCCGCGGCGCTATCGGCCGCGGGGGTGGACTCCTGGACTGAGGACGACGGTGCGGTGCACGACAGCGTGAGGAGCCACATGGTCCCAGCGTAGTCGGCTCAGCTCAGGATGAGGGCCAGGATGCCCACGTGGCCGCCGCCAATGAAGGCGTAGATCAGGGCCAGGGGGACCGCCGCGACGCGCGCCATCCGACGCTCGCGGTGCCGCCACAGCAGGCCGACCGCCAGGGAGATCAGCGCGACCTTGGCCGCCAGGAAGCCCACGGGACCGGCCCCCATCGCCGTCTCCATCAGGGGGTTGGCCTCGGTGGTGATCCCGGCGCTGACCCAGAGCTGGGTGCTGGCGAGGTCGACCACGTTGAGCACGACGATGGCACGCAGCGCCTGCTCGAAGGACGCCAGCGAGGCCAGGGGGTTCTCGGTCCGCAGAGGGAGCGTCGGGCTGGTCATGGCGTGTCCTGCTGCCGCTTGCTCCATGGATGCACACCGAGCGCGGGGGTCGCCCGTCCCGACTTCGTGACCGATCCGTGCAAGCGCCTCGCAGGTGCGCCCGAGTTCGAGCAACACGTCAGCGTCGATTGCGCTGGTCGGCGGTGGCTTATGGCGAAGCGAGGTGGTCACGGTCCTCTCCTCGGATCTGCGCTTGGCGGACCTGAGTGAGGATGGATCAGCTCGTGGCGGGGACGGCCCGGGCGGTCAGCGACCGAGCTCGACCCAGCCGGAGACCTCGAGGTCGCCGTAGTAGTCGCCCATGTCGACCAGCAGGTCGAACTCGAGGTTCAGCTCGTCGTCCTCGGCGGTCCCGCTGAGCTCGGCCTCGCGCTCGTCGATGTACCAGTCCTGGTAGCCCTCGATGGCCCAGGTATCGAAGACGATGGTGCCCGTGGCGTCGCCGTCTTCGTCCAGCATGCCGTCGATCTGCACGGGCAGGTCGTACTCGGCGCCCCGATCGGTCACGTAGACGCAGACCGTCGAGCCCTCGAAGTTGCCGAGGTCGTCGACGGTGACCTCGATGTCCTCCTCGCAGATGGTCCAGTCCCACTCGGGCATGTACCAGCCCACGGGACCGTCGTAGTCGCCCGCCGCGAAGTGGGGCTCGATCTGCTCCTCGCCGGTGTCACCCGTGTCGTCGCCCCCAGCGCCGACGCTACCCGGGCCAGGCACATCCAGCGTGCCTGAGGGGGTGACGCAGGCGAGAGAGAACAGGATGGACATCAAGATCATGGACGCTCCGGTCGAGGGCCAGAACATAGCTGGCCGCCACGTGGGTGTTGCCAGGAGTGCGTCGAGAAACGGCCGGGCGGCGACCCTGGGTTCGCGGAGCGACCGAGGCCTCACTCGACGCCGTCGAACTCCTCGACGTAGGTCACGTCGGCTTCGAGCCGGCGGCCGTCCTCGAGCGTGAGCACGAAGGCGCGCAGGCGGACGCCCTCGTTGGCCTCGATCGGCGCGAAGTGGAGCACCAGACGGTCCGTCTCCTGGGCGCGGGCGGTGATCGGAACCGGGGTGACGCTGCCGTCGTGGCGGTGCAGCTCCAAGAGCGCGACCTTCAGGTCCAGCGCGGCCTGGAGCTGGATGGAGTCGACGGGAAAGCGGGTGCCTTGGCCGTCGGACAGGACCTCGACGGGGAGAGCCTGGGGAGCGACGGCGAGCGGCGGCGTGGCGCGGACCGGAGTGTCCTCGGCGCAGGCCAGCGCGATCAGCAGGGTCCACATCAGAGGCCTCTCAGTCGGTGTCTCAGGGCGGGAAGAGCGGGGAGTGGCTGTCGGTTCGCCCGCGACCCCAGCAGGCCACTTTCCCATTGGCGAGCAGGCCACAGCCGTGGAACTGGCCCGCGTCCAGGCTGGTCAGCGCGAGATCGGTGGGGATGTCCGCGACCGCAGCCGAGTACACGCCGGGGTCCGTGTCGAACTCACAGGTGTTGGTGCGGTCCACGTCGGCGCGCCCGTCGTTGTCCGCCTCGCCGATGACGCAAGCGAAGCCATCCCCGACCAGGAAGTCGAAGGGTTCGTCGCCATATGTCGAGGGCGCGGGCGCGTCCTCGCCCGTGGAGAGGTTCCTACAGTCGAGGTATGCCGACTCGGTCCCATCGCGAAGGACACAGGCCAGGCCCGAGGGGCCCAGCTTGATGTCGAGGGCAGCACCGTCCTCGTCTCCTCCTTCGTCCAGAGTGACCTCGTCGGGCCCCCAGCAGGCCGCGCGCCCCCGCTCGGTGCGGGCGCAGCCGTAGGGACCGCTGAGCTCCACCTGCACCCAGGTCTCCCCGGCCAGCTCGTCCAGCGGCCGGGAAGCAGATCCCCAACAGACCGGCGGGCCGGGCTCTGGCCCCACAGCACACGCCTGCTCGGAGCTGACGGCGATGTCGAAGGGATCCAGAGGGACCTCGTTCAGCTCCCAGGGCCCGTCGTTGGGGGTCACGCGACTGTCGTCCGAGAAGAAGCCCTCGCAGTCGAGGGACCCTTCGCTCACCCAGCATGTCCCGGACCCGCCGATCGCGAAGAAGTCGACGTCGTCGTGCTTGTCCGGCAGCACCGTCGCACC
>CALGIB010000567.1 GCA_937915955.1 uncultured Pseudomonadota bacterium | reverse complement strand
CGTCGGCAACCGCGTGCTGATGCTGGAGAACTCCATCTACTCGGTCATCTCGCCCGAGGGCTGCGCCGCCATCCTCTGGCGCGACCGGGCCGAGGGCCCCAAGGCCGCCGCCGCGCTGCGCATCACGGCCCAGGACTGCCTGCGCCTGAGCGTGGCGGACGACATCATCCCCGAGCCCGCCTGCGGAGCCCACCGTGACCATCAGGCCACGATGGCCGCGCTGGACCCGGTCCTGGACAGGCACCTCACCGAGCTCATGCAGCTCTCCCCCGCGGCGCTCCGCGTGGACCGCTACGAGCGCTTCCGCAAGCTCGGGGAGCACATCGAAGCGTGAGGCTGGACGTTCGGCCCTCGGGACCGCTGCGCGGCCGCATTCGGGTGCCGGGCGACAAGTCGATCTCCCACCGCGCGCTGATCTTCAACGCCCTGGCCCGCGGCAGCGCCCGGATCACGGGGCTGCTCGACGCCCTGGACGTGCGAGCCACCCGCCGCTGCCTGGAGCAGCTGGGGGTACAGGTGCTCGATCTGCCGGACGGGAGCGTGCAGATCGAGGGCCGCGCCGGGGCCCTCCAGGAGCCCCTCGGCGTGCTGGACTGCGGCAACTCCGGCACCTCGATGCGCCTGCTGTGCGGCGCGCTGGCCGGACAGGACTTCCACGCGGTGCTGACCGGCGATCAGCACCTGGTGCGCCGCCCCATGGCCCGCGTCACCGGGCCGCTGAGCCAGTTCGGGGCCACCTTCGAGGGGCGTGAGCGCGGCAGGTACCCGCCTCTGTCCGTGCGCGGGGCCGAGCTGAACAACGTCTCCTACGAGAGCCCCGTCGCCTCGGCCCAGGTGAAGACTTCGCTGCTGTTGGCCGCGCTCCAGGGCACCGGGCGCCTGGTCTTCCGCGAGCCCCACGCCTCGCGCGACCACTCCGAGCGCATGCTCCGAGCCATGGGCGTCCGCATCGACGAGCAGGACGGGGCCCTGGTGCTGGACGGCCCGCAGACACCGCAGGCCCGGGACGTGCTGGTGCCCGGGGACATCAGCTCGGCGGCCTTCTTCCTGGTCGCCGCCAGCATCACGCCGGGCTCGGACCTGGTGGTCGAGAACGTGGGCCTGAACCCCACGCGCGCCGGCATCCTGGACGCGCTGCGCGCGATGGGCGCCGACATCCAGCTGATCGAGCCTCGAGAGGCCAGCGGTGAGCCCGTGGCCGACCTGCGCGTGCGCCACGCCCGGCTCTCGGGCACCCGCGTGGACGGCGCGCTGGTGCCGCGGCTGATCGACGAGGTCCCGGTCCTGGCCCTGGCGGCCGCCTGCGCCCAGGGACCGACGCGCATCACCGACGCGGCTGAGCTCCGGGTGAAGGAGTCCGACCGCATCTCGGCCACCGTGGCGCTGCTGGCTGGCCTCGGGGTGACCTGCGAGGAGCTGCCGGACGGCCTGGTCGTCCACCCCGCGCCGCTCCAGCCGGGCCGGGTGGACGCCCTCGGGGATCATCGCATCGCCATGGCCGGCGCCGTGGCCGGCTGCCTCGTGCCCGTCCAGGTCGACGACGCCGACAACGTCGCCACCAGCTTCCCCGGCTTCATGTCCCTGCTCCAGGAGGCTCGCGCATGAGCGGCTTCGCCATCGCCGTGGACGGCCCCGCCAGCTCCGGCAAGGGCACCGTCGCCCGCCTCGTCGCCCGCGATCTGGGCTTCGCCTACATCGACACGGGCGCCATGTACCGTGCCGTAGCGCTCTTCGGGGACCGCGCGGGCCTGGATCTGCGGGATGGCCCCGGCTTGGCCGCGATGATCCCCGGGATGCGCTTCGCGTTCACCTTCAACGACGGCGCCTTCCAGATCTCGGTGAACGGCGAGGACATCTCCCGGACCATCCGGAGCCAGGAGGTGGGGCAGGGGGCCTCGGCGGTGGCGACCCTGCCCGAGGTGCGGCGGGCGCTGCTCGACACCCAGCGCGGCCTGGCCACGGAGCAGGGCGTGGTCATGGACGGCCGGGACATCGGCACCGTCGTGCTGCCCCAGGCCCAGCTCAAGGTGTACCTGGACGCCGAGGTGAGCGTCCGGGCGCGTCGGCGCTACGAGGAGCTGGCTGGCCGCGGTGAAGAGGTGCGGCTCGCCCAGGTGCTGGCTGAGCTGCAAGCCCGAGACGAGCAGGACTCCGGTCGCGCGCACGCCCCGCTGAGCCGGGCTCAGGACGCCGTGGCCATCGACTCGACCGATCTGACGCCCGAGGCGATCGTCCGCCAGGTGCTGCGGCTGGCCCTCGCCCGAGGGGCCCGCAGAGACCCTTGACGAGGGCCTCCCCTTCGGATAATAGCGGCCGGCTCGAAGGGGGGCGCGGCGTCCTTGCCGGCCCTTCGCTCGCAGCTCAACCACCCCTCGACATGCGCCTGAGCACCGGCTCTGCGCGGACTTGAACCTTTACCCCGGTTCGCCATTCGGGCGGCTCGGGCAGGAACTAAATGAGCACTCTCGATCTCGACGCCAACCTC
>CALGIB010000566.1 GCA_937915955.1 uncultured Pseudomonadota bacterium | reverse complement strand
CTGGCCATCGAGGCCATGAAGCGCGGCGCCTATGACTACGTGAACAAGCCCTTCAAGCCGGACGAGATCCTGCTCTCGCTCCGCAAGGTGGAGGAGCGGGAGCGGCTGGCGCTGGAGAACGCCCAGCTGCGCCAGCGGCTGCGCGACACCGGGCTCGAGGGCATGGTGGGTGACAGCAAGTCGATGCGTGAGCTGGCCGCGACGGTGCGCAAGGTCGCCGGCTACCCGACCACCGTCTTGATCACCGGCGAGAGCGGCTGCGGCAAGGAGCTCGTCAGTCGCAGCATCCACGAGCACTCGACCCGCTCGGAGGCGCCCTTCATCGCGGTGAACTGCGGGGCCATCCCCGAGAACCTGCTGGAGAGCGAGCTCTTCGGTCACGTGCGCGGGGCCTTCACCGGGGCGGTGCGCGAGCGGGCCGGGCTCTTCGAGCAGGCCGACGGCGGCACGCTGCTGCTGGACGAGCTGGGCGAGCTCCCACGCGAGCTCCAGGTCAAGCTCCTCCGCGTGCTGCAGGAGAAGCAGCTTCGCCGGGTCGGGGGCAGCAAGGACATCCAGGTCGACGTGCGCGTCATCGCCGCGACGGCCCGCGACCTCGAGGCCGAGGTGGCCGCCGGCAGCTTCCGCGACGACCTCTTCTACCGCCTCAACGTCATGCGCCTGCACATCCCCCCGCTGCGGGACCGGAGCGAGGACGTGCCGGCTCTGGTGGCCCACTTCGTCGACCGCTTCAACGAGACGCTGGGCCGGAACGTCCGAGGGCTGGAGCCCGAGGCCGAGCGCGCGCTGCTGCTCTACGGCTGGCCCGGGAACGTGCGTCAGCTCGAGAACGTCGTCCAGCGCGCGGTGCTGCTCGCGGAAGGGGACCGCGTTCGGCTCAGCGACCTGCCCGTCGAGATCCGCGAGCCGTCCAGCGGGGAGCAGGAGGTCTCCGAGGACGGAGACGAGGACCTGTCCATCAAGCGTCGCACCGTCGACCTGGAGCGCGAGCTGATCGCCAAGGCGCTGGAGCGCACCGAGGGCAACCGCACGCAGGCGGCGAGGCTGCTCGAGATCTCCTACAAGGCGCTGGTGTACAAGGTCCGCGACTACGGGCTTGGAGAGTGAGGCTCGCTGGCGCCTTGCTCGCCCTGCTCGCCTGCGTGCCGGCCTGCTCGGACGAGGCTCGCCTGGCCAGGGCCGAGGCGGCCCTCAAGGCCGGTGATCTTGTGGCCGCCGAGGCGGACTACCGCGCGCTCCTGGACGACGACCCCGACGACCCCGACGCCCTGTACGGGCTGGGCTGGGCCTTCCACATGTACGGGGACGAGGATCGGGCGCGGGAGTACTTCAAGCGCTGCGTCCGGGTGGCCCCCGAGGACTACCGGGGGCACCGAGGCCTGGGCTCCGTGGCGCTCGCCGACGGCAACGCCATGCTCGCCGTGAGCTACTTCGACACGGCCCTGGAGCACGCGCCCGGCGAACCGACGGTGCTCAACAGTCGGGGCCTGGCCCTGCTCGCCCAGGGCGCCGAGGAGGCCGCGCTGGAGGCCTTCCAGCAGGCCCAGGCGGCCGATCCGACGCGCGGGGACTACGGCTACAACGTGGCGGACGCGCTGCATCGGCTGGACCGCGACGAAGAGGCCCTGGTCGCGGTGGACGAGGCGCTGGGGCAGGGCACCGAGGAGCGGCGCTTCCGAGGCATGCTGCTGGAGCTGCGGGCTCGGGTCCTGGTGTCGCTGACCGGAGGGCGCCTGGACGACCAGGCCTGCGAGGCGACGGCGCCCCCGCTGCTGGAGTACCTGGACGCCGCTGACCGGGCCCTGGATCAGGCTGAGACGGCCGGCCTGGACGCGCGCCGGCTGGCCGAGACCCGGCGCGCGGCCAACCGGCGGCGGTCCTACATCGGCGAGGCCTGTCCAGGCCATAGGGGCCCCTGAGATGGGAAAAGAATTCCTATACGGGAAGTTTTTTCCTAGCGAGGAGTCGGCCGCAGGGCGGATCCGGCCCGGATCGACTGGATCGGTTCTTGCATGGAAAGGGACTGCATGTCCCTCCTTCGTCAGCGCCGCGGCTTCACCCTGGTCGAACTGGTCGTCGTCCTCGCCATCATCGGCGTGGTCTCGGCGATGGGCGTCGCCAGCGTCCGCAAGCTGCAGCCCAGGTTCCGCATGATCCAGGCCTCGAAGGACCTACAGGCCGACGTCTCCCGGCTGCGGGTCGCCGCGGTCGAGTCGGGCCACGAGACCCGCCTGTTGCTGCTGGACGCCGACCCTTCCTGGGACTCCGTGGGCCGTGACCACGTGGGCGAGTGGGCGATGCAGCGCGGCGACCTGGCGCGCGGGTCCAGCGTCTGGACCACGCTAGAGGACGGCGACGCGCACGTGACCATCGGCCGCGACGGCGCTCAGGAGCTGCCCTCGGTCTCGCTGGTCCCCTGGTCCGCGCTCGCCGGCCCGGCCACCGGCAACGAAGACGCCATCGTCTTCTCCCCTCGCGGCTTCGTGGCCAACCCGGACGCCGACTTCGGCGCCGACGGCTACATCACCTTGACGCTGGTGAACAAGGCCGCGCTGGTCGACGGGGTCGAAGACACCGTCAGCCTCAAGATCGCCCGGACCGGCGGCGTCTCCGTGACGTCCGCCCTCGGAAACCAGGACGCCGGCACCGTCGGCTCCGCCTCCTCCTCGACCAACTGATGCTGTCACCCCGCTGTACTCGTTCTGGAGGCCGGTTCACCGGTCGAAGCCGGCGCGGCTTCACGCTGGTCGAGGTCCTCATCGC
>CALGIB010000565.1 GCA_937915955.1 uncultured Pseudomonadota bacterium | reverse complement strand
CAGACGGGGGCCACGGCGGCGAGGTGACGGTGGTCCTGGACCCCGCGACCAAGCGGCTGGGCGGCAGCCCCATCCTGGTCCAGAACGAGGGCGGCTACGGCGGCTCCTACGGCAACGCCGGCTTCGGAGGCAGCGGGGGCAACACCTTCAGCGGCGCCGACGGCGGCGAGCGGGGTCAGGACGGCGTGGCGGGCTCGCGCTCGGGCCGCAACGGCGAGCCCGGCCCGAAGCCCCAGACGGAGGTGAGGCCCCTGGAGCTGTCCCTGTGAACACCTGAGATCGTTCAAGAAGTTGGGGTAGAGGGCCTGAGATTAGGCCGCAGGACGACACCCTCGGCTACCGCCTGGACTTCCCTCGCGGTCGGCGTGGATGCGAGCGGCCCCGCTGTCCCCAGCAGGGTTCCGGCGTCTCCTCACGCAAGCCCGTCCGAAGACCAGGCCACCGGTGACGGCACCGCCGTAGCGAGGAGCCCGCGGCTCGCATGAACGGATCCTCTCTCGAGGACGGGAGCGTGTGGAGCGTCTCGCTTCCGCCGGGTCACCCCGACGTCTCCTTCGACCTCATGCGGCCGGTCGTCGCCGCGAGCCGAGGCGTCGTGTCCACGACGTCGCGAACACCGTGCACGGTTCCTCGACGGGCGAGCGAGTCTATGCGCTCTTCTACTTCCTCGAGCCGACCGCCCAGTCGTACAGCCAGTTCGGGACCCGCACCATCAGCCAGCGAATGGGGCCCCAGACCCAGGGCACCGAGGACTCGCGATCCCCGCGCTCGATGCTGTCGACCATGCTTCGGGCGGCCTGGTCCGCCTCGATGACAAAGGGCATCTCGAAGTCGTTCTTGGCGGTCAGCGGCGTGTGGATGAAGCCGGGGTTGATGGTCACGCAGCGGACACCCTTGGGGCGAAGTGACACGCGCAGCGACTCCCACAGACTGCCGATGGCAGCCTTGCTCGCCGAGTAGGGACCGGCGCCGGGCAGGCCACGGCTGGCGGCGACCGAGGAGACGACCGCCAGGGTGCCTCGGCCTCGCCCGAGCATGCCGGGGACAGCCGCCTCGGCGGCGTACACGGCTCCGAAGAAGTTGACCTCCATCACCGCGCGGATGGGCTCGTGCTTCCAGTCCGTGGGGTCCAGCTGACCGCCGATGCCGGCGTTGGCGACCATGACTTCGAGCGGGCCGAGCTCCTCCTCGAGCTTCGAGAAGGCCTCGATCGTGGCCTGGCGATCGGTGACGTCGGCCGCGGCCCAGGCGCAGGTCACGCCCGCGGCGCGCAGCTCGGCGGCGAGCTCTTCGAGGCGATCGGTGCGGCGAGCGACCAGTCCGACGGCGTAGCCGCGGCGGCCAAGC
>CALGIB010000564.1 GCA_937915955.1 uncultured Pseudomonadota bacterium | reverse complement strand
ATCGTCATGTCCATGGCCGTCATCGGCGTCCACGGCATGCTGAGCGGCACCGCCAGCATGGACTTCGGCGGCAAGAAGAACGTCGGCGTGGCCGTCGGCATCATCGACGGCTTCGTCTACGCGGGCACGGCGGTGATGAGCATCACCTACGGCGTCATCCTGCCGGACGACACGAACACCGAGATCGCGGGCAACCCCGACAACTGGATCTGGTGGCCGGTCTCCATGATCCCCGTCGCGCTCATCGGCCTGCTCTTGGCGACCCGGGTCTGGAACTCCAAGCCCAAGCCGAAGACAGCCGCCGCTCACTGAGCGGTCCCGGGGGAGCATCCCTGGAGGCGGCTCAGCGCAGCCAGTGGCGCTCGGGCGGCCTGATGGAGGCGCTTGAGGTGACCTCGACAGCGAGCTCGAGGACCGTCTTGCCGTGGTCCTCGATGTCCCGAGCCCGCGCCCCGTAGAGCTGGCTGTCGGCCTGGTTGACGAGGAAGCTGTTCGTCACCACCCGGTAGTCGCGGCGCGGCTCGATGGCGCCGCCGCCCACCAGGACCTGATCCTCGTCGACGTACCAGACGGCGCCCGAGACCTGAAGAGCGCCAGCGTCCCCAGGGCGCTGGCCCTCGCGGCGCAGCAGCCGCTCGAGCTCGCTTCCAGAGATCGCAAACGATGTCAGGGTGTTGCCGAAGGGGAAGACCTGGAACAGGTCCCGACGGGTGATCGCGCCCGCCGGCAGGTCCGCCCGCAGGCCGCCCGAGTTGTACAGCGCGACGTCCGCTCCCGTGTCTCGCAGCATCTGCTCCGTGATCCAGGTGCCCAGGTCCGAGGGCGTGCTCCAGCTGCGCCCGAGTCGTCCGCTCGCCGTGCCGATGGGCGCATCCCAGGCCGCACCCACCCGCTCGGCCAGCGCCGCGATCTCGGCGACGAGCAGGTCCGAGGGCTGCCCGACCGGCTCGACGAGGTCCACCAGCCGCCCCTCGAAGGCCACGACGCGGTCGTCCTGGACGGTGAGGTCCAGCTCACCCAGGCTGCGCCCGAAGCAGCCGGCCTGCACGATGAGGACCTGCCCCACGAGGACGGGCTCGTGCACGGGCGTGTGCGAGTGCCCACCGACGATCAGATCGAGCTCGGGCACCGCCTCGGCGAGCAGGCGGTCCTCCTCGACGCCGTTGTGGGTGATGGCTACGAGCAGGTCGGTCTCGGGGTCGAGGCGCTCGACCTCCGCGGCGACGGCCAGGGCCAGGTCGGTGACCCGCGCGGGCCCCAGCTTCGAGCGAGCGACCACTCGATCCAGGGCCTGGGTCATGCCGCCGATGAGACCGATTCGCAGCCCGCCCCGCTCCACCACGCGCGAGCGCTCCAGCCCGGTCCAGCCGCCCTCGAGGTTGGCGCTCAGCGCGGGAACGGGGTGGTCCCGCACGTAGGCCTGGGCGGCCTCCCAGCCCCCGTCCAGCTCGTGGTTGCCGACCGTCCAGGCGTCCAGCTCCATCAGCCCGAGCAGCCGCGCGATGGTCTGGGGCTCGAGCAGGGCCTCGGGGCTGCCCGAGAGCTGGTCGCCTGCGTCCAGGAAGAGCGCCGGGCCCTGCTCACGACGCCAGCGCACCCGGGCGTCGATGGCCGCGAGGCCGCCGATGGCGGGCTCACCCCCGATCCAGCTCGCTCGCTCGGGCAGCACGCGGCCGTGCAGGTCGTTGATGTGCAGGATGCTCAGGGTGCCGGAGCCGCCGCTGGTGCACGCCAGCAGGGCCAGCAGCACTCAGGCGACCAGGCCGCGAATGTTGTCCAGGTCCTGGGCCGAGAGCACGCCGTCGACCCGCAGCAGCAGGCCGCCGTCCGGGCCGATAACGCGGGTCTGGGGGACCTTCCGGAAGTCCAGCTCGAGGGCCTCGAACAGCGCCTCGGGGTCCGCGTCCACCACCAGGCTGGGCCAGCTCAGGCCCTTGGCGTCGCTGAACCCGCGCACTGCGTCCACCGTGTCCTGGAGCCGGCCGAAGTCCTGGAAGCGGTCCCAGGACACACCGACCAGCTCGAGGCGACCATCGAGCTCCTGGGCGAGCTGCTCGACCAGCGGCAGCTCCTCCTCGCAGGGGTCGCACCAGGTCGCCCAGTGGTGGACCAGCAAAGGCCTGGACCGAGGCGCCAGCGCCGCCTTCAGGGCCTCGAGGTCCACGGCGCGTGTGCCTGGGCCGGGCTCCTCGCTGTCCTCGTCATGGGGGAGCTTCGGCTGATGCTGGCGCTCGCCGGGCTTCTCGAAGAGGTGGTTCTTCTCTACCACGCGCGCGACGCGGGTCAGCACGGCCTTGGCCACAGCGCGAACGAGACCCATCTGGCGGTCCTCCGGGACCCGGTGCTCCGGGGGGCCCGAGTCTATCAGCGCGGCTTGGCTTCGCCCCAGCGGGTCCACCCGTCCTCGGCGGTCTTCTGGATGATCACAGCGGTCACGGGGTGATCCAGCTCCTCGAACATGCGCCGCGCGCCCACCGCCACGACCTTGTCGAGCTCCTCGTCGCCCGGCTTCCAGGCCACGACCACGCCACGAGCGGGCAGCGCCACCAGCGGCTCGGGGCCGACGTGGGCCAGCCACTCCGGGTGCAGCAGCACGGCGGCGGCGTTGGGCCCCTGCGCGACGAAGTAGCGACCGGTGTCGGGCACCTCGTTGGCCACCCAGGGGTTCTCGGTCAGCGAAGCCCGGGCCGCGGTCCGAAGCTGCTCGGGCGTGGTGTCCCAGCTCAAGAGGTCGGCCTCGGTCACGTAGCGACGGCTGGCCCCGGTCTGAAGCTTGAAGCAGAGCAGCACGACGTCCACGACCAGCGCCTCGCAGCGCAGCGGCCCCAGCTCGGGGTGCTGCTGCAGGAAGAGGTCGGGCACGTCCGCCGCCTCGGGGCTGACCAGGACGGTGCCGGGAGGAGCGGCGAGGGCAGAGGCGAGGAGCGTCAGGACCACTTGGGCAGAACCCTACTCGTGGACCGAGTGTTCCTCGACGTAGGGCCGCAGCTGAGCGCGGATCGAGTCGGCGTGGGCGTCGTCGCTGACCACGTCCGAGAGCTTCTGCGTGACGCTGCGCTGGCGGACGCTGAGCACCTTGGCCATCTCGCGCACGAGCTTGTAGGCGGCCAGGTTGTCGTCCTCGAGCAGCTGGTCGAAGTCGGCCTTGCTGAACCGGAACAAGGTGGCGTCGCCGACTGCGCGCACGCCGGCGCTGCGCGGCGAGCCGTCGATCAGCGCCATCTCGCCGAAGCAGGACTTCGGACCCAGGCGGGCGAGCTCCTGGCTGGGGCCGAGCAGCCGCTCCTTGGACACCTGCACGGTGCCCTCGTGGACGACGTACCAGGCATCCCCAAGGTCACCCTCGCCGAAGACGGCGTGGCCGTCGCGGACGCGCTGGATCTGCATGATGTGCACGATCTCGGCCAGCTCGAAGGGAGCCAGCCCGCTGAACATGGGGGTGTCCAACAGAAAGGAGATGATGCTTTCGAGCGTCAGCTGGGCCACGGGCACTCCTGCTACCGTCCCGGGATGGAGGCCAAGCCTAGCACAATCCGAGCCTGGGCAGGACATCACGCCTGGGCCATCGCGGCCGCGATGATCGTGCTGGCGTTGGTCGGACCGGCCTGGACCAGGCCGCTTCAGGACCCCGACAGCTGGTGGCTGACCTGGGCGGGTGAGCAGGCGTTGGGGTCCGTCTTCCCCCGCACCAACGAGCTGTCCTTCACGGCTCCTGGCCAGCCGTGGGTCTGCCACGAGCGGCTGGTCGCGCTGGTCTACGGCGCCGTGGGCATCCAGGGTGTCCCGTTGGTCCGTGGCCTGATCTGCAGCGGGCTCGGTCTGGTCCTGCTGAGGCTGGCCCGACAGCCCACGAGCGGCTGGGCCACCGTGCTGGGGCTGCTGCTGGTCCTGCCCGGCGTGAGCA
>CALGIB010000563.1 GCA_937915955.1 uncultured Pseudomonadota bacterium | reverse complement strand
GAAGACCCCGCCCATGATCTTGACGCTGGTCCAGCCGTTGACCCCGACGGCCATCCAGGCCGCGATCAGCCAGGTCCAAAGGGGGTTGCTGAAGCCCTCGACCCGCTCTCCGCCCGCGAAGGTCACCCAGCCCTCGCCCTCGACGAAGTTGCGCGCGTAGGCCACCGAGATGCCCGCGTCCTCGATGTAGTAGATGCTGAAGACCAGGCCATGGGCCACGCTGCCGATGATCAGCAGCGCCAGGATGCCGACATGCACAGCCTCGGTGTGGCTGAGTCCGCCGAACCACCGCTCAAGGGGGGCGAGGGCCCGGGCGACGAGGCGGCGAAGGGGTGCTGGGACGAGCGACACGAGGACAGTCCAGAGGCGTGCGAGCGGTGGAAGGTAGCCGGTAGCGGAGGACGCGGCTTGCTCCCCCTCCTCGGCCGACTCGGAGCTCAGGCATCCGCTGGCGCGAAGCCCCTGTCGGTCGCGCGTGCGCTTCCAGGGTTTGACCCCGAGCTCGCCCTTGAGGCGCCGCCGGGACCTCAGCCCGGCCCGGCCCATCATCGACGAGCGCAGGCGCTCCAGCACCTCGTCCAGCTCGTCCAGGCTCGGCGCGTCCTGGTGCACGATGAACCTGGCGGCAGCCAGGGCCCGGCTGATGTCCGGGTCGCCTGCTCCAGGGTCCTGGATCAGCTGGACCAGGCGGGCGGCGAGCAGAGGTCGGCCCGCGCGCACCGAGGCACGGACGGCGTCGACCAGGAGCTCATCCTGGCCTTCGAGCGAGGTGACGAATGCGTCTTCGGCCTCGCGGGAGCGCTGGGGCAGGTCCACGAGGCCAGGCGACTACATCGTCTTCTTGACGCCGGCGGCCTGCGCCTGCTTGCGCGCGGCCATCTGCTTCTTCAGCTCGTCCAGCTGCGAGCGGGCGGCCGCGTTCGCGGTCTTCTTCTTGATCTTGGAGAGCTTGTCGTCCAGCGAGTCGCCCTTGATCTCGGCGCCGACGTCGGCCTGGGCCTGGAGCTTGTCGATGTGCTCGCGCACGTTCTCCAGCGCCTTGATGTCCGCGTCGGTGCTGAGCCCGTCGAGGGTCTCCTGGATGGTGATGCGGGCCTGGGCGTTCGCCTTCTTGGCCAGCATCTCCTCCTTCTCGCGCTTCAGCTTGCCGATCTCGGCCTGGAAGGCGATCAGGCCGCTCTTGGCCTCCTCGGCCTGGATCGAGATCTTGCCCAGCTCGCCCTGGGAAGCGGCGATCTTGGCCTCGAGCTCGTCCTTCTTCTGCAGCAGGACCAGGGCGACGTCGTCCTCGCCCTCCTCGACCGCGATCGGGATCTGGGCCTGGACCTCGTTGAGCTCGGCCTCGGCCTGCTCCAGCTCGGCGGCGATCTTGTTGCGGAGGTAGACGATGCCGCTGACCGCCTTCTTGAGCTCGCGGTGCTTCTTGACCCGCTCCTCGATCGCGGCCTCGTAGACGGCCTCGGGGTTGCTCTGCTCTACCTCGGAGATCCAGAGCGAGATGAAGCCCTTCCAGATGTTGCCGATGCGATCGAAGAAGCCCATGCCGACTCTGTCTCCTGGGGCCGATCTACACGCGTTTCCGCGGCTTTCGCCCGTTCGATGTCACTCGACCTTACTGCCCCCCACGAGGCCGCGCAAGGCACGCCAAGCGCTACGGAGGGGGCCCACAGCCTATTGCTGGCGATCCGCTCAGCGGCGTCCCAGCCACAGCCCCAGAGCCCCCGCGCCGAGGCAGACCAGCACGGTCACGAGGACGTTGGCCAGCGCCTTCCAGGGCTCCCCCGCCTCGAGGTGACGCAGGGTGTCGTTGTTGAAGGTCGAATACGTCGTGAAGCCGCCCATCAGCCCCGTCCCGAGCACCAGCTTCATGCCCGGCGAGGCCTCGAGTCGGGTCAGCACGAGGGCCAGCCCGAAGCTGCCCACCACGTTCACGATCTGCGTGCCGAGGGTGCCCGGCACCAGCAGCGACACGCCCCAGCGGAGCGAGGCGCCGAGCCCGCCGCCGAGGAACACGTAGAGGAGCTTCATCACAGCAGCAGGGTATAAGACGGCATGATCCTGAGCCTCCTGACGCTGAGCTTTGCCGACACCGCGGACACCGGCCTGCGGGGTCCCCTGCCCCTGGTCGAGGCGGACGCCGGCGTCGACTTCATGGCCTATCTGGGCCAGACCGTCGAGCTCAATGGCAGCGGCGACGGCGACGGCGAGCTGACCTACGCCTGGGAGCGCGTCGAGGGTCCGCCGGCCGAGCTGAGCGCCGTCGACACGCCCAACCCCCGCTTCACCGCGGAGCGCGAGGGCACCTACACCTTCGAGCTGGTGGTGCAGAGCGGCAGCGAGGCCAGCCTGGCCGACCAGGTCAGCGTGGTCATCGTGCGCACGGACGTCAACGCCGTGGTGCCCACGGGAGAGCTCGGGCTCTGCTCGACCGGGCCGGTGGGCGGGCTGCTGGCTGGCCTGCTCGGCCTCGGGGTGGCCGCCAGCCGACGCCGGCGGTGAGCACGCCCAGTCCGCGGGCGGGCTGTACCCGACGGGGAACCTGAACCCGGGCGTGCGGCCGCGCTACCACGCTCCTTCGGGGCCGCCGTATGGGTCATGGATGCAATGGGGGGTGCGGGTGGAGGCGGGGGAGGTGCGGAGGCCGGCGTCGCAGCTCCGGAGGACCTGCTGAGCCAGCCCGTTGATGGAGGGCGTCTCGTCCCCGTTTGGAGCCTGTCTGCCTCTTCGTGCGCGGACGCGAGGAGGTCAGGCCTCGGGCTTGCGAAAGCCCCGAAGGAGCAGGAACACCCAGACCGCGATGTAGCCGAGGTAGCCGAACAGCCCGGCCAGGAAGGGCCCGTTGTCCAGCATCGGAGGGCTGGCCATGTTGGCGAGGCCGACCAGGTGCAGGCAGCCGGCCACGCCCAGCACGGTGACGGCCGAGCACTCGATCAGCATGCCTCCGAGGCGGTCCAGGGTCTGCGCGCGTCGCGCCGGGGCCATCCAGTAGTCCCGGTTGGGCAGCGAGATCCGGGCGGGCTCGACGAACCTCAAGACCAAGGCGCCGCCAGCCACCGACAGCGCCGAGCCCACCCCAGCGGTGGCCATGACGACGAAGAACATGTCCTTGGACATCCAGCCGT
>CALGIB010000562.1 GCA_937915955.1 uncultured Pseudomonadota bacterium | reverse complement strand
GGGTAGAACCAGGCCAGGCCCAGCTCCTGCGCGTGCCGCACCTCGAAGAGCATGGACGCGAAGCCCAGGCTGTCCCGCCCGTGCTCGGGCTCGAAGACGCCGGCCAGGCTCTGCACGCTCTCCGCCCCCAGGTCGAACCAGGAGAAGGCCACCAGGCGGCCCTCCCGGCGGAAGCTCACCTCCCAGGTCTCGAACAGCCCGCGGCCCTGATCCGGGCCCAGGATCTCGTCCAGGTTCTGGGCCCGCTCACCGCCCACGTGCGCGCGATAGCGCCCGTAGATGGCCCGGCGCTCGTCGTCGATGCGCAGCGGCTGGACGGAGACCTCCAGGTCGCGCTCGATGCGCCGCATGAGCTTGCGGTGGCTCTTCTTGAAGGCGTGCCCCTGCACGGGCAGCCGGGTCCACAGCGCCGACCGCAGGACGCCCTCGAACCAGACGACCTCGCAGGTCATCAGGGTGTCACCGATGCGGAACCAGCCCCGGCCGAGCTTCTCGTCGAGCTCGGCCGGGCTCAGGGTCTCGGGTCGAATCACCTGGACAAGCACGTCACCCCCCTAATCACCGAGCGCTATGCTGGCGTGCAGGAGGTCCCACTTGCTGTTGATGCTGCTCGGCTGCGCGCCGGACAACACCATGGTCGCCGCGCCGGGCATGCCCTTCGAGCTGGGCGAGGTCGCCTCGGCCCTGTTCGTGACCGACTACTGGGCCAGCCAGCAGGAACCCAGCAGCAGCGACAGCGGCCTGCTCGTGCTGTCCAGCTTCGGGCTCACCTGCGGGGACGTCTCGGCCCCCCGCTGGCGCTGGGACGAAGAGCGCGGGATGGAGCCGGAAAACGACATGGTGGTGATCGACCTGTCCTGGAGCTGGTACCCCTTCGACTCGCGCGAGGACACCCAGCCGCCGATCTCTCTGGGCTGGGCCGGGCTCTACGCTCAGAGCACGAGCATCGTCGAGCGCGTCGGCGATGGCCTGCAGTACAGACGCATGGACGTGACCCTCTGGACCGGTGGCACCGAGTACGAGCTGTACGAGGCCAGCGGCCTGCTGGAGGTGCTGGGCGTCGAGCAGGGCAAGGTCCAGGCCAGCCTCGACCACGCGCTGCTGGAGGCCACCATCTCGGCGCTCAACTGCGGCACGGAGGAGCCCGAGACCGAGGACACGGGGTACTACTACTACTGATGCTCAACCTCCTCCTCAGCCTGGGCTGCACCCCCAGCGGCAACACCGTGACGGTGCACCAGCCCGACCTGCTGCACTTCACCATCGACGACATCCAGGCCTCGCTCTGGCTGGAGCTGGCCAGCTCCGCGCCGGACAGCGGCCGCGGACGGGCTCTGCTGGCGATGACCGACGGCCAGCTCAGCTGCGACACGTTCAAGCTGCTGACCACGGACACCTACTACGGACTCTTCGGCAGCAGCTCGGTGGCCAGCACCGGCGACGGCGTCGTGGTCCTGCTGACCTGGTGGGCCGACAACGGCAACGCCGGCTGGGAGGGCACCTACCCCAGCCTCGGCTACTCCTACACCTACGACGGGTCCGGGGAAGAGTCCGTGGAGCGCAGCGCCTACGTGTTGCCGTTCAGCGACGGCATGACCTACCTGACCGACAGCACCTCGGGGCTGGTCAGCGTAGAGGGCCGCACCGCCGACCGCATCCAGGGCAAGGGCGCCACCAGCCTGCTGGACCTGCAGTTCTCGGCCCAGGACTGCGGCAAGCAGCAGGGCGGCTTCTACTACGACTCGGGGCGCTGAAGATGTTGTTCCTGCTCGCCGCCTGCGTCGGCAACGGCCCTGGCAAGATGGCCACCCGGGGGGACGCCCCCTTCGAGCTGGGCAAGCTGAGCACCGCGCTCTGGTTCGAGACGGTCTGGGCCGAGCCTGACCAGGGCAACGGCTCCGCCTACATCCTGCTCACCGACGGGACGACGACCTGCGCTCAGCTCCAGGAGGAGCTGACCTACCAGACCCAGGGCGCCGACTCGCTGCTCTGGAGGGACTCCGGCGTGCTGCTCCAGGTGCAGTGGTTCAACACCGAGGGCGAGAACATCGGGTACGAGGGCGCCTACAGCAGCATGCGGCCTCTGTATGGCTATGGGTACTACTATTACTACTACGACTACGACTACGGAAAGGCCGAGGGCAGCAAGGGCCAGGACGTGCGCTGGTTCGACTGGGTGGTCTTCTCCGAGGGCGTCAACTACAGCTCCAGCGACTACGGCGCGGGGGCCCTGTACATCGACGGCGGCGGCTCCGAGCGCGTCACGGCGAGCGTTCGCGCCGAGTGGTTCACGGCGGACGTGAAGGCCAGAGACTGCGGTCAGCTCCAGCGCAGCTCCGAGGACTCCGGCTGGTGGGACTCCGAGGACCGCCCGGACACGGGCGCCCGCGGGGACAGCATCGACTGATCAGCGTCGGGCGCCGCCGGGTGCTCGGACCGGGGATGGTAGAGAGCGGGCCGACCACGACGAGGAGCCCCCATGCCGGTGCTGCCCCAGCCCTGCTTGACCCCACCGCCAGCGACGAGGTCTTCGGCGCCTGGCACGTGGCCAGCCCCAACCCCGTGCTGCTCCGAGGAGTGGCCGACGTGAAGGACCT
>CALGIB010000561.1 GCA_937915955.1 uncultured Pseudomonadota bacterium | reverse complement strand
GCCGACATCGTCGGCTTCGTGCTGCGCGCCGGGCGCTTCTACCTGCTCGAGACCGCAGCGCAGGTCCTGGCCCGCACGCTGCTGCTGCCCCCCTCGCCCGCCGAGCAGCGACCTCGGCCCAGCCGGGTCCAGGTGACGCTGACCAAGTTCGGCGTCCTGCCCGGCCTCGCCCGGCCTCGGGTGGTCGTCGAGGCCCTGGCGCGGGACCAGCACTACGCCGTGGAGCGCAAGCCCTGGGGCAGCGTCGAGGTGCTGGCCGAGACCCGACTCTTCGGCCTGTACCGGCTCAACGTGGCCGCCGGCTGCGAGATCCCGAACCACCTGCACCGGCGGATGCGCGAGGCCGAGATGGTCCTGACCGGGGGGCTGCTGGGCTGGGCCGACGGCTCGGAGCCGGGCCCCCTTCAGGTCGGGGCCACCTTCGAGTGGGCCCCCAAGCAGCCCCACGGCTACCGCGGCTGCGGCGAGCGCGGCGGCAGCATCCTGTGCCTGGACAGCCCGCCGTTCTCCCCCGAGGACGAGGTCGAGGTGCCCCTTTGAGCCGCACGCTGATCACCGGAGGCGGCACCGGCCTGGGCGCGGCCATCGCGCGTGAGCTGGCCGGGGTGGGCCACGACCTGGTCCTGGTGGGCCGACGGGAGGAGCCGCTTCGCTCCCTGGCCGAGGAGCTGGGCGCGGCCTGGCAGATCGCGGACATCACGACCGGGGCCCAGGGCCTGATCGAGCGCTGCGGTCCCCTCACCCACCTGGTCAACAACGCCGGCCACGCGCACACGGGGGCGGTCGAAGACTGGTCGGCCGAGGACCTCCGGGCGCTGCTCGAGGTGCACGTCGTGGCCCCGGCGATGCTGGCGCGCGCCTGGGCGGCCCAGGCTCCTCAGGGGGGCTGCGCGCTGAACATCTCGTCGACGCTGGCCACCCGCTCGGCCCCCGGGCTGGGCCTCTACGCCGCGGCGAAGGCGGCGCTGTCGAGCCTGACGCGCACGCTGGCGCTGGAGCTGGCGCCGCGGTGTCGGGCCAACGCGCTGCGGGTCGGCGTGGTGCCGACGGAGATGACCCAGGGCCGCGACCTGGCCGCCCTCGCGGCCCTGCATCCGCTGGGCCTGGGCGCGCCCGAGGACGTGGGGGCGGCCGCTCGCTTCCTGCTCGAGTCCCGGTGGATCACCGGCGTGGAGCTGCCCGTGGACGGGGGGCTGCTGCTGTAGCGGCGGCCGCTCTCTCGAGCGCAGGATCCAGGATGCGGATGCGCTCGCTCTGGCCCTTGAACTTCACGGCCACCTCCAGACCCGGCCGGACCTGGCCCACCGGTTAGAGCCCTCGCCATGAGCTCGGACCCACCCGAACTGCGCGTCGTCGAGGACGACGAGAGCCCCTCCGGGCTGGCCTCCCGCCTGTCCCAGCTGGGCCTCGCCGCCTACACGCTGCTGCTGCTCGGCATCGCCGGGATCGGCCTGACCTGCGCCGTCTTCAGCCTTCAGGGCGCGGTGGCGCTGGCGGTCGCCCCGCACGCCCTGTCCAGCGGCTTCACCGTGGACACCTGGCGCCTGACCGAGCTCCGCCGCGCGGGCATCCTGACCGAGGGCCAGGTGCCGGACCTCTACCACGACCACACCCGCATCGGCGACGGCAGCGCGGGCTGCATGGTCGTGGACGCGCAGGTGGTGCGCTGGGACGTCTGGATCGAGGCCGGCCGCGTCCCCGTCGCGGGCGCCACCGTCGACAGCCACGGCGAACCGGAGAGCCCCACGGTGCGCGTCAGCAACGGCCCGGACGCCGTGGAGTGCCCCTTCGCCGAGGACGAGGGCGGCGACCGCTTCCAGACCATGCTGCGGGTCGAGGCGCAGCCCAGGCAGGGAGACTGAGTGGACATCGACGCGCTGACCGAGGGCCCCCTCCCTGTCGCCGTGCGGACGGACACCGGGCAGAGCAGCTCCGGCACGGGGCAGCTCCAGCTCGCCAGCCTGCGCGTCCCCAAGGCCGCGGGCCTGGCCACGATCGGCCTGCTGCTGATCCTGATCTCCCCGGGTCCGCACGGCGTCGTCACCCTGCCCGTCGGCAGCATCCTGCTCTACGTGGCCTGGACCCTCTGGAGGGTCCGCAGGCGGCTCGTCGACGTGAAGACGCGCTGCCCCGGCTGCCAGACCCAGGTCTCCCTCGAGGGCGGCCCGATCGCCGAGAAGATGGAGGACCAGTGCCCGGAGTGCCAGCGTCCTCTGATGCTCCACCCCGCACAGGAGGCCTGACATGGCCAAGGGACGCGACGCTCACCAGGCTCACCAGGCGGCGCTAGCCGACCTGGGGCGCAACCTCAGCCGGAGGGCCCGCAGCCGCTGCGAGCTCTGCGGGGATCGCGAGGGGCTGCGCCCCGTCGAGGTCGACGGCGGCCCAGAGGACCCGATCGAGGACTGGGCGCTGCTGGCCTGCCCCCGCTGTCGCTCGGCGATGGAGGGCAAGCTCGGGGACGCCAGCGCGCTGCGCTTCCTGGAAGAGGCGATGTGGGCCGAGCTCCGGCCCGCCCAGATCGCGGCCGTGAGGATCCTCCGCGTCGTGGACATGCCCTGGTCGATCGCGGCCTTGGAGGGGCTGTACCTGGACCCCGAGGTAGAGGCCCTGCTCAACTGACGAAAGGATGTCACGCCGAATCCGATGGGAGCCTGTCACCTGGAGGTCCCGTCAAGCTCCGCGTCGCCACCCTGGGTCTTGACGACCTGGTCGACGAGAGCTGCGAGCTCGTCGACGGGGGTGCCCTTGGAGTCCAGGCCCTCGCAGCCAGCCTGGAGCGCCTCGACGAGCTGATCGAGGGCGAGCTCCCGAGGATCCTCGTGGTCCGGCCCGAGCAGGCCCAGCAGGCCATCCAGGCGCTCAACAGCGGCCGCGCCGATCTGGCCGTGCTCCGGGGCGAGCCCATCGCCGCAGCCCTGGAGGCGGCTGCCCTGCCCCGCCTCTCGGCCCGGTCGCTCGAGCCGGTCCAGCCCGTCGCCCGCCGACGCTACGACGCGGCCTTCCACCAGAGCCCGCTGCACATGCAGCTCCTCAGCCCCGACGGCCTGATCCTGGACGTCAACCGCACGATGCTGGACGAGCGGCAGCTCAACCGCGAGGACGTGGTCAACAAGTTCCTCTGGGACGGACCCAGCGGCGCCGCCGTGCCCGAGAACCGAACCCGCCTGCAGTGGGTGGTCCGTCAGACCTCGCTGGGTCACCCACAGCGCAACGAGGTCAACATCCCGACCCCGACCGGGAACCGGCTGCTGCTCACCCAGATGACGCCGATCCGGGGTCCTGACGGCCATGTCGAGTTCATCCTGGTCGTGGGCGTCGACCTGACGCACAACCGCCGCGCCCACGCGGAGCTGGAGCGCCAGAGCCACGAGTTCGCCGCCGGCTACGCCATCAGCCGCAGCATCGTCGAGGCCACCTCGGCCGAGGTGGTCCTGGCCTCGGTCCTGGAGCACCTGCCGCTGGCCCTGGACGGGGCCGACGTCGCGATCGAGCTGGACGGGGTCCGGATGGGCGACAGCTTCCAGGGCGCCCAGGAGGTGCGCAACCAGACCTCCGGGCACAGCGTCGTCGTCTACGTGTCCGGCCCGCCGATGTGCGACAGCCTGCGTCAGCTGGTCACCGACGTCGTCCGTCGCGTGGACCAGTGGATGACCCACCATGACGCGAGAGAGGGGCTCGTGCGCGCCCTCGAGGCCTCCGAGGCCGCCACCCAGGCCAAGGCCGCCTTCCTGACCCACATGAGCCACGAGATCCGCACGCCGCTGCACGCGCTGCTGGGCTTCGCCGAGCTGCTCTTCGGCGACGAGGGCCTCAGCCGCGGACAACGGGAGTCCGTCGAGATCATCCGCGACAACGGCCAGCGCCTGCTCGACCTGCTCGAGAACGTGCTGACCCTGTCCCGCCTCGAGGCCGGTCGCGTCAGCTCCCGCGTCAGCCAGGTGGACCTCGTCGATCTGCTGGCCGACATCGTGGCGCTGTTCCAGCCGCGGGTCCACGAGCGTGGCATCAGCCTCGGCCTGCACTGCGACCTGAGCCACCTCGCCGTCGAGGTGGACGCCAGCAAGCTCCGGCAGATCGTGACGAACCTGGTGGCCAACGCGCTCCGACACACCACCGAGGGCGGCGTGCTGGTGCTGGTGCGCCGGGGCCAGGTGCAGCTCGAGATCGAGGTCAGCGACACGGGCCCAGGGGTGGAGCCGGAGCTGCGCTCCTGCCTGTTCGAGCCCTTCCAGCGGGGCACCGGCGGCGCCACGGGGCTGGGCCTGGCGATCAGCCGGCAGCTGGCCCTGGCCCTCGACGGCGAGCTCAGTCTGCTCCACACCGGCCCGCGCGGGACCTGCTTCCGGCTGGCGATCCCCTTCACCCCAGCCGAGGACGGAGCCGACGTCCTGAGCACCCTCCTGGGGAGCCCCAGGGTCCGCGCGGTCGCCGCTCTCCGCCCACTGAGCCTGCCCCAGGCCCAGCGCGAGGCGCTGCTCCAGGCCGCGGCCCACGGCGACATCGCGGAGCTGGAGCGCCTGACCCCGGGCATCGCCGATCGGGCTCACCGCCAGACCGTCACCAAGCTCGTCCAGAGCTACGACCTGCAGGGCCTTGTCACCCTGTTGACCGCAGACACGTAGTCATTGGGGGAGGGTCATGGGCAACCCAGCGGACATCCTGGTCATCGACGACACCGTGGCGAACCTGCGGCTGCTGCGCGGCGTGCTCGGCCACGCCGGCTACCGCGTCCGCGTAGCCCCGACCGGCGAGTTCGGTCTGGCCGCCGCCCGCAGCCAACGGCCCGACCTGATCCTGCTGGATCTGGGCCTGCCGGACTCCGACGGCATGGACATCTGCCGGGAGCTCAAGCGGGATCCGGAGCTCATGGACGTGCCGGTCCTGATCCTCTCCGCGGCCACCAGCGTCGAGCGCAAGGTCGAGGCCTTCCGCGCCGGCGCAGCCGACTACATCACCAAGCCCTTCTCCCCCGAGGAGGTGCTGGCCCGCATGGAGACCCACCTGCGGGTCCGCCGTTACCAGTCGGAGCTCGAGCGCACCAACGAGCGCCTCGACAAGAGCATGATCCAGCTCTCCGAGCTCCAGCGGCAGCGGGATCAACTCGTGAGCATGCTGGCCCACGACCTGCGCAGCCCGCTGATGGCCGTGCGCTTCAGCCTCGAGGGCCTGACCGGGCTGCCGGCCGCGGCCGAGGAGTCCATCGTGCTCGCCCTGGCCGCGACCCAGCAGGCCACGAGCATGATCAACGACCTGCTGCACCTGCGGCGCAACGAGGGGGGCTTCCGCGCGGACCGTCAGGACACCTCGCTGAGCAAGCTGGTGCGTGACACCGTCTGGATGCTCCGGCCCACCGCCCCCGGGCTGGAGCTGAACGTCCAGATCGCGGCGGACTGCCCGACCAGCCTCTCCTGTGACAAGGGCCTGATCGCCAGGGTGCTCAGCAACCTGCTGGCGAACTCGATCCGGCACGCCCACAGCGAGGTCTCCGTCGAGGTGTCCCTGCGCCCGGAGGGCCTGCACTTCGGCGTCGGGGACGACGGGCCGGGCGTCCCCGCGGGAGAGAAGGATCGCATCTTCGACCTCTACTACAGCGGCAGCCACCGGGGACACGGGGTGGGCCTGGCCTTCTGTCGCATGGCCGTCGAGGCCCACGGCGGCACGATCCAGGTCTGCGACGACCGCGCCCACGGCGGTATCTGCTTCACAATTCCCGTCGCCGAGCCCATCCAGGAGGCCCTGCGGGCCTGATAGCAGCGAGCCATGACGCTCCTCTGGCTGGCCTGCACGTCGACCCCCGCG
>CALGIB010000560.1 GCA_937915955.1 uncultured Pseudomonadota bacterium | reverse complement strand
GACTTCTTCTTCGCGCCCATCATGGCGGGCGCCTCGTAGGTGCCGCCGCTGACCTCGATGAAGTCCATGCCCTCGCCAGCCAGCGCCTGGATGGTCCGCATCGACTCCTCCTCGGAGGTGCCCCCGCGCTGGAAGTCGGCCGAGTTGATCTTGATGGACATGCCGAAGCCCGGCCCCGTGGCCGCGCGAATGGCCCGGGCGATCTCGAGCGGGAAGCGGCGCCTCCCCTCCTCGTCCCCGCCCCAGCGATCGCCGCGGACGTTGGTGTGGGGCGAGAGGAACTGGCTGACCAGGTAGCCGTGGGCGCCGTGGATCTGGACGCCGTCGAAGCCGGCCTGCTCACAGACCCTCGCCGCGGCCGCGAAGCGCTCGACGATGCCCTCGATCTCGGGGTCCTCGAGCGCCCGAGGGGTAGCGAACATGGGCTGCATGTCCTCGCGGAAGGGCACCGCCGACGGCGCCACCGACTCGGCGTTGAGGTACCTCGTGACCTGTCGGCCCGGGTGGTTGAGCTGCACGTAGATCAGCCCACCCCCGCGCTTGCCGGCCGCCGCCCAGCGCGAGAGCTCCTCCAGGTCGCGGTCGTCCTCGATGGCGACGTTGCCGGGCTCGCCCAGCGCGCGCCGGTCGACCATCACGTTGCCCGTCACCGCCAGCCCGACGCCGCCGTCCGCCCACCGCCCGTAGAGCGTGGCCATGCACGCCGGGGCGCGGTTGTCGGGCGGCCCCAGGGTCTCGCTCATCGCCGACTTGACCAGTCGGTTGGGCAGGACCTGTCCGTTGGGGAGCGTGAAGGGGCGACCGAGGGTGTCCTGAGTGCTCATGCGCCGAGCCTACGCGAGGCCCCCACCGCGCGCATGGATCCATCACGAGCCAGGCATGACGAGCTGTGCCAAAGCCAGCTGCCGGGTGGGCCAGATGACCCGATGAAGGCCCCGATCGGGCGCGTGGGCCGGACCGCTTCTTGCAGGCGGCCGGGGACTCGACCCACCAGGAACTCCGCCAGTGCACGTTCGCCTCATCGATGTCGCTCCTAGCCCCAGCTCGGGCCAGAGCTTCCAGACCCTCACCCTGCCGCGGCTCGCCGGCTGCACGCCCCAGGACGTGCGGGTGTCCATCACCGACGGGCGCGTCGAGCGCATCGACCTGAGGGAGCCAGCCGACCTGGTCGGCATGACCTTCAGCTGCAACAACTCCCGCCAGGCCTACCGCATGGCGGATCAGCTACGGGCTCGAGGGGTGGCGGTGGTCGCCGGCGGGACCCACACCACCGCGATGCCGCAGGAGGCGCTGCAGCACTTCGACGCCGTGCTGTCGGGCGAGGCCGAGGGCGGCGCCTGGGAGACCCTGATCGAGGACTTCCGCGCCGGCCGCATGGAGGGGGTCTACCGCAACGGCCAGAGCCCCAGCGTCTCGGGTCTGGCCCCGCCGCGCCTGGATCTGCTGCAGCACCCCGAGCGCTACCTGGACTTCACCCCCATCGAGGCCACCCGGGGCTGCCCGCACTCCTGCAGCTTCTGCTTCAACTCGAGCATCCACGGCGACGCCTTCCGCACCCGCCCGGTGGAGGAGGTGGTCGAGGACGTCCGGCGCGCCACCTCGCGCAACCTGATGTTCATGGACGACAACCTCTGCGGCAAGCGCGGCTTCGCCAAGGAGCTGTTCCGAGCGCTCATCCCGCTCAAGAAGCGCCTGTTCTTCCAGTCCAGCCTGCTGATGGCCGAGGACGCCGAGCTCATGGACCTGGCCCGGCGCGCGGGAGCGCAGTTCGTCTTCGTGGGCATCGAGTCCTTCGAGGAGGGCAGCCTGGAGAGCGTGAACAAGGAGTGGAACCGCCTGGACCGCTACAAGCAGTACATCCAGACCTTCCACCAGCACGGCATCTTCGTGAGCGCCGGCCTGATCCTGGGGCTGGACGGCGACGGGCCCGAGGTCTTCCAGAAGACCCTGCGCAACCTGATCGACATCGGGGTCGACAACGCCGCGGTGAACCTGCTGATCCCCTACCCGGGCACGGCCTTCCACGCCGAGATGCAGAGGCAGGGCCGCATCCTGACCGAGGACACCCGCCGCTACACCGGCTTCGACGTCGTCGTGCGCCCCGCCGCGATGAGCATCGACCAGCTCCAGCAGGGCTACGACGAGGTGCTGCGCGGCTTCTACTCGCCCAGCCGCTACGGCCGGACCATGCTGAAGACCGGCATGTGGCGCAAGCCCCACATCTACGCGATGGCCTGGTGGCGCGAACCCCGGCGTCGCACCGTCCGGTCCCTCGGTCGCCACATCAACCGTCGCGGCGGCGAGTGACCCCCCGCGACGCAGCTCCCGCGCTCGAGGCGCTCAAGGGCAGCTCGGATCTGCCCCAAGCCATAGTGATCGCCTTCCTGGACCACCACGAGCTCATGAGCGCCGAGGGGTGCGCTCGGGACAAGGACATGATGGAGCAGCTGTCACTGGACGAGGGCTGGGACGAGGCTGCTGGTCACCGCGCTCTCGATCGGCGGCCTCATCGCCTGGCTCGAGCTCAACCGCTAGCGAGCGCAGCCCTCGGCGCGACCGTGATGCCCGAGGCCTCGGCCTGGGCGTAGACCTCGTCCCTGACCTCCAGCCAATGGCAGGCGTAGAGGATCAGCGTCAGCGGCACCGTGAGGAGCACGCCGACGGCGATCGAGGCGCCCACGAACATCATGAGCAGGCCCAGCCCCGCCACGGCGAGCGTGGAGCCCAGGTTGGCCCCGACGTGGCGCCAGGACAGGCGCATCGCGTCCATGGCGGTCACGCGACCCTCGGCGGCCAGCTCGGGCGCGAAGAAGAAGCCCGCCCAGGCCACGAACCAGCCCACACCGCAGAACAGCGCGCCCTCGGTCTGGGCGGCCACCTTCAGGACCGCCGGGAGCCCGTCGTTGCCGATGCGATCGAGCTGGAACATGCGGCCCACCTCGGGGGCGCGCTCCGCCTCGACCGCGGCGATGGTCTCGCGCATGGCCAGCGGCAACAGGATGAGCCCGCCCACCACCGGGATGACCGAGCCCAGCACCGCCGCGACGGCGATGAAGACCAGGCCGAAGACGAACCAGCCCCCGAGGTCCTTCGTGAACACGGTCCAAGCGCGAGAGAGGGTGCGTGCGATCAAATCGTCCGTCCGTTCAAGGCGTCTGCCCGAACCGGGCGGCTGCCCGTTCGAGGGGCGCGAGCGTAGCAGGCGCGGGCGCCCGGTCGCGGGACCGGGGCCTCATTGTTGGCGCGGGTGGGGCGCATGCCATACAAGGGCTGCGGCGGCAGAGCTGATGAGCGAAGACAACCGGGTTTCTCCGGGCGCTTCCAGCGAAACCACCAACACGAGTGGCACCACACAGGTGCCCTGAGCAGCAGGCCCTTCTGGTCTGCACCGAAACGGTCCGATGCCCTTGTCGGGTATGGACCGCACCTGAAGAGAACAAGAATGAGTAAGAAGTTGTTTGTCGGCGGCCTTTCCTGGGGCACCGACGATGCCAGCCTGCGTACGGCCTTCGAGAGCTTCGGCAATGTGTCCGAGGCCAAGGTCATCAACGATCGCGACACCGGTCGCTTGCGCGGCTTCGGCTTCGTGACCATGGACGATGAGTCCGAGGCCGACCAGGCCGTCTCCGCCATGGACGGAAGCCAGCTGGACGGCCGCGCCATCCGGGTGAACGAGGCCCAGGCCCGCGCCCCCCGGAACGATCGGAACGACTCCGGCTCGCGCTGGTAGTCCCCGCCAGGTCGGCTCGCTGACCTGAACGATGAAGCCGCCTTCACCGAGCACTGCTCGGGGAGGCGGTTTTCTCGCTCTGGGTCTCGCGCTCAGCGCAGCGGAGCCAGCAGGCCGGTCCTGAGCCGCTCCGGCGCGGTCCGGCCCGGGTCGCTCAGGTACACCTCCGCCGAATCAGCTCGATCGGCGTCGGGGACAGCGCGGAGCTCTTCGACATCGCACACCTCCCTGCTCCAGACGTAGTCTCCACCTCGCATGAAGACACCGACCCTGATCAGCCCCCGCCTCGTTCTCGAGCCCGTCGCGCTGGAGCACGCCCGCAGCCTGCAGCCCTACTTCGCGGACTACGAGGTGATCCGGCACCTCGCCGCGGGGGTCCCATGGCCCTACCCGGACGACGGCGTCGAGACCTTCTTTCGCGAGGTCCTCCTGCCCGACATCCAGGTCGGCAAGGCCATGGCCTGGGCGCTGATTCCCAAGGACCACGGCTCGGCAGTGGGTCTGCTCGAGTGGCGCTGCGGCGGGGAGGCCGAGGACGACCGCGGCTTCTGGCTGGCTCGGCCCTGGTGGGGTCGAGGGCTGATGACTGAAGCCGTCACCGCCTTTCAGGACTGGGTCTTCTTCGAGCGAGGCCTGGACCGACTCGAGGTGCGCAACGCGGTCGCGAACGTCGGATCCCGCAGGGTGAAGCTCAAGACCGGCGCGCAGCCGTTGGGACGCACGGCCTGCGCCCATCACGAGGGCGACGAGGCCGAGCTCTGGGAGGTCACGCGCGAGCGCTGGGCCGCGCTCCGAGGGGTGACGCTGTGATCCTGAGCCTGCTGTCCCTGAGCCTGGCCGCCACCGAGGAGGACCTGCGCGCCCAGGTGCTGGCCGAGCAGCCCCGCCTGGCCGAGGAGGGCCTCAGCGACTGGGAGACCGTCAAGCTGCTCCGCAGGTTCGCCTACGACCACAGCGACACGGTCACCCGCGTCGACTCGCCGCTCTACAGCGATCAGGCCGGCTGGCCCGTGGCCGACCGCTATGCCTACTTCGACGCCGATCAGGGCGGCGTGATCTGCGGCGGCACCGGGGACGCGCTCCGCCTGCTCTACGAGCTCTGGGGCTACGAGGCCTGGTACCTGGCCTTCGGCGACCCCAGCGCCGGCGGCTTCACCCACGTCGAGACCCTGGTCGCCATCGAGCACGACGGCGAGCGCCTCGTGACCGTCCAGGACGCCCAACTGGACGCCAGCTATGTCGACGCCGACGGCCAGCCGCTGGACTACCTCGACCTGCTCGCGGCGCTGGCGGCGCAGGACCACGCGGCCTTCTCGTTGGAGGGCGGCGCGTCCACCGCCCACGCCGACACCCTGGTCCACGCTGACGACCTGGGCTCGATGACCATCGAGGAGATGGTCTCGGCCAACTGGACCAGCGACCCCGCCGACTACGAGCTCGTCGCGCTCCCCGAGGGCTCCACCAAGATCCGCTCACCGCGCACGCTGGCGCGCTTCGAGGCCGTCATCGCCAGCTGGTACGGCCCCTTCCTCGAGGGCCGGGGGCTCCCGGCCGAGCTGCCCTGGCTGCACCTCTTCCCCATGACCATCGCCGGCACCACCGGCGGGGCCGAGCTCTACCAGCAGGCCGTCCGCGCCGCCGAGGTCGGCCTGGTCCACGAGGTCACCTTCGAGATCGACCAGGGCTTCACCGTCGCGGACACCGACGGCACCATCAACCAGCGCTACGAGCAGGCCGGCTTCGACGTGCAGAGCTGGTACTACGGCGGCACCAGCATCCAGACCTGCGGGGACGGCCAGTGCCTGGCCGCCGCGCCCGTCGACGGCTTCGAGGGCGACTACGAGCTGATGTTCGAGTTTCAGGACCACACCTGGCCCCGGGTCGAGCTGGTCGCCTGGTCCAGCGTGCCCGGCGAGGACCTGCGCGCGGCCTGGTACGGCGAGGGCGGTGAGCTGCTCGCCGTGCACATCTCCGACCACCCGGACGTCGGCCTTCACAGCGCCGTTCGGCCCGTGAAGTACGTCATCCTCGAGGCCGAGACGGGCACGGTCCTGGTGGACAAGCTGCGCTACGGCCCGCTGAACGACGAGGTCCCCGTGGACACCGGGGACAGCGGATGGATCCCGGACAGCTTCGGGGACAGCCAGCCCGACAGCGAGGGCCCCCCGGACAGCTCCCCCGACAGCTCGCCCGAGCAGGACCCCGGCGACAGCGAGCCCACCCCCGGGGTCGCCGAGCCCACCTGCGGCTGCCGCAGCGGCTCGGCCAGCGTGCTCCTCGGCCTGTTGCTGCTGGGCTGGCGTCGACGCCGCTGAGCGGAGGGGGGCGCCGCCTCAGTCGGCGGCGCACTCGTTGGCGGCGCAGCTGAAGCTGATGGGGTCGGTGACCTCGAAGGCGTGGCCGTGCTCCTCGGAGTAGTCGGCCACCCACACGTCGTTGGGGGCGTTGTCCGAGAAGCCGCAGTCCACGCAGGTCAGCGTGCTGTCCCAGTACAGGAAGAGCCCGCCGTCGACCGAACCCTGGGTGTTCCGCATCTCGACCCGGGTGAGCAGACCGCTGGTCCCGTCGAAGAGCAGGTCTCCTCCGTTGCTGCCGTCGTTGACGTTGTCCTCGAAGACCACATCGGTCAGGCTCAGCTCGGTGGTCTGGGACCACATCCCCCCGCCGAAGTTGTGCGCGACGTTGCCCCGGAACACCAGGTCCGTGGCGGTCAGCGAGCCGGAGAAGGCCGCGACCGCACCCCCGTCCAGGCCCTCGTTGTCCTCGAACAGCACGTCCTCGAGCGTCGAGGTCGAGTACCAGAGCGTCAGCGCGCCGCCGTCGTCCTCGGCCACGTTGTCGCGAAACTCGCTGCGACGGATCTCCACGGTGCAGGCCCAGGCGTACAGCCCCGGCCCGTCGTTGGCGACGCTGTTGCTGAAGACGACGTCCTCGACGACGACGTGCCCCTCCTCGTTGCAGTAGACGCCGCCGCCGCCGCTGTTGTGCTCGACGTTCAGCCCCGCGCCCCGGTCCAGGGTCAGGTTCTGAACGGTCAGCAGCGTCTCCGGGCCCAGGAAGTCCAGGATGGTGCCCTGCTCGCCCGCGGACAGGACGGTGTCGGCCGGAGTCGCCCCCAGCCCCTCGACGTGCACGTCGGCGCGGATCACGACCCGCGAGAACCACGTGCCCGCGCAGAAGCGCAGGTTGCCCGGCTCCTCGAGCGTCGTATAGGTGCCGGCCAGCATGGCGTCTGTGAGATCGGTGCGGGCGCCGTCGGCGGCCACGAAGGTCACCACGGG
>CALGIB010000559.1 GCA_937915955.1 uncultured Pseudomonadota bacterium | reverse complement strand
GACCAGCGCCGTCGGTGTGTCGGCGTGCAGGGCGGGTTCCAGCGGCTGCACCAGCTTGACGAGGAAGACCGCCCAGGCCGCGAGCAGCACGAGCCCCAGCTTGCGCAGCCCCGGGAGCCCTGAGTCGGCGCCCATGGCCTCCGAGAGACGCAGGGCCAGACCGGGCACGGTGGCCAGGCCGAACCAGGCCACGAAGCGCGTGGAGCCCAGCGCCAGCAAGCCGAAGCCCACCAACACCAGCAGATGGCCGAGGGGGCGACGGCGCCCCAGCGGCAGCAGCAGGCACCAGAGGCCGATCGCCGCGAACAGGCGCAGGCCCTCGAAGGACTCGGGGTCGGGCGGGTACCACTCGACGAAGTCGCGCTGCAGGGGCAGGGAGCTGTTGTCGAGGACGTAGCCCCAGAGGCCCAGGCCGTAGGGGTTGATGCAGGCCCCCACCGCCAGCCCCAGGGCCAGCAGGGCGGGGGTGCGGCTGTGCCCGTCCTGCCAGCCGCCGATCGTCAGCGCCCCCAGGTAGGCCACGCCCGCTGGGAAGGAGCCGTGCAGGTTGGCCCAGAGCGCACCCAACGTCGCGCCAGAGGCCAGCGCGAGCCAGGTCGGGCGGGGACGCGCCGCCAGCCACATCAGCGCCGCGAAGAGGGGAAAGGCCCAGGTCTGACCCCGCACCACCGTGTTCTGGAGCACCAGGATCCAGGCCACCAGGCCCGCCAGCGCGACGGCCCTCTGGCTGGCCCCCCGGGCCTTGGCCGCCTGCATGGTTCCCAGGACAGCCAGCGCGACGCAGGCGCCGTTGAAGAGCCGCAGCCCGTCCAGGCCTGTCAGCCGGTGCAGCTGATAGGCCGCCACGCTGAAGCCCCAGGTGCCGTTCAGGAAGGGTGAGCCCGGCGCCGTCCAGGTGAAGACCTCGGACTCGAGCAGGGCGCCGTGCTCGAACATCCAGCGGCCCATCGCCAGGTAGATGTGCAGGTCGTTGGTCGTGACCGGCAGCGAGGCGCTGTAGAGCAGCGTGACGGCGACCACGCTCCACTGCAGCAGCAGCCCGGTGGAGAGGGGCCGCTTCACTCAGGGGATCCTCGCGACCAGCTCCAGCGCGGCCTCGGGGGCCACGGTGGTGAAGGGCGCGTCACCGGGGATCTCGCCGGGATCCATGCCGACCGTCAGCGCGGTGCCCAGGCTGGCGCGCAGCGACAGAGGGCCGAGGAGCCCCACCAGCAGCGAGAACTCGAAGTGGGCCTGGGGCCAGATCAGCAGCTCGCTGGCCCGCCGCGATCCGCCCTCTCCCGGGAGGTCCAGGTGTGTCCACTCCAGCCGCGCGCCCAGGCTGCCGGCCAGTCCAGGCTCCACCCGGTCCAGGTCCCTGGACCAGCGGAAGCCGGCGCGGAGCTGGAGCAGCTGTGCGCTGCCGTCGATCGGTGCCTGGGGCAGGCCGAGCAGGGGCTCGGGATCCCGGAGGCGGTGCGAGGAGGCGAGCGCGGCGAGCTGGAAGCTGGCCTCGGGCCTGAGGGCCGCTTCGCCCACCAGACCGAACTGCGGGCCGGGGCCCCAGGCGGACGATGGACCGACCCGAGGCAGCGAGGCCCCGCCTCGGAATCCGAGCGCCCCGGACCAGGCCTGGAGCTCCCGGGTGCCCTCGATGGAACCGAGCGGCTCGGCCGCCAGGCAGGGGGAGTTCGACAGGGCCAGGGTCAGCAGCGTCATCGCGGCCGATGGTAGCGCCCCGGTGACCTCGTTACGTCCCACGTGCGCAATCCCACCGAGGTTCCCCCAACGTGTCGCAGTCTCTCGAATCTGTGCTCGCCCTTCAGGGCGAGGCCCGCCTGGAGGCGCTCGTGCGCCTGGCCGATGACCTCACGCAGGCCGCCGACGCGGGAGAGATGCCCCCGGTGTCCGCCATGGTCGAAGCCCTGCTCGACGTGATCGAGTCCGGCGAGGGGCCCTCGAAGCTGCGCATGGCCGCGGGCGAGGCGCTGGGCCGGCTCGGCGACCCCCGAATCCTGGGCCCCGAGCACCCCGACTACTGGGTGCGGGTCGAGCTGGACATGGGCACGGTCGAGGTCGGTCGCTTCCCCGTCACCATCAGCGAGTGGCAGAGCTGGATCGGCGAGGGCGGCTACGAGAAGGACGAGCACTGGAGCGAGGAGGCGCTGGCCTGGCGGGACAGCGCGAAGCGCCTCTGGCCCGAGCTCGCGGCGCGCGACAGCGTGCGGCACCTCGTGATCCGCAACCAGCCGGTCGTCGGCGTGAGCTGGCACGAGGCCCGGGCCTACGCCGAGCGCCACGGCGGCCGACTGCTCACCTTCGGCGAGCGCATGCAGGTCGCCCGGGGCGACGAGAAGCGGCCCTACCCCTGGGGCGCCCCCTTCGGCTCGGGCAACGCGAACACTCGCGAGGAGGTGCTCGGCAAGCCCTGCGCGGTGGGCCTCTTCCGCTCCGACTGCACCCAGGACGGCATCTACGACTTGGCCGGCAACGTGGCCGAGTGGACCGCGGATCGCGTGGACGACGCCTGCGTGGTGCACCCCGGCAGCTGGGAGCAGCCGAGCATGGCCAGCTGGGCCAAGGCCCGCGAGCTCGAGAGCGCCCGCACCCGCGGCGCGGACCTGGGCTTCCGCATCGCGCGCGACGTCGAGGACTGATCGACTCGACGGGCGCTACTTCTTGCGCTCGTCCGTCTCGGTGATCTCGAACTGCACCCGGCGGTTGGCCCTTCGGCCCGTCTCGGTGTCGTTGCTGCCCAGCGGCTTGCTGGCGCCGTAGCCCTGCGCGACGAGCCGGGACTTCTTCACGCCCTTGTCGACCAGGTAGTCCCGGACGGCGTTGGCGCGGCGCTGGGACAGCTTCTGGTTCGTCTCGTCCGTGCCGACGTTGTCGGTGTGCCCCTGCACCTCGACCCGCACGATCTGCGGGTTCAGCAGCAGCACGTTGGCCACCTCGTCCAGCAGCGCGTAGCTTCCGCTCGAGATCGTGGCGCGGCCCGTCTCGAACTGGACCTGCTCCAGGATGGCGACCTGGGTGTCGCCGACCTCGACGCGGGTGTCCTTCAGCACGATGCGGACGGCTTCGGGGGCCACGCCGGGCTGGATCACCATCTCGGCCCGTCCCGCTCCCAGCTCGGGGGCCTGGGCGACGACGGTCCACTCGCCGGGGCGCAGGGCCGAGGAGAGGCGGCCCTGGGCGTCGGTGGTCACGCCCTCCATGGAGGTGGGTCCGATGAAGCGCACCTCGGCCTGGACCGGCTCGCCCTTGTCGGTCTGGACCGCCACGGTGACCGGCTGTTCGACGAAGCCCAGGGTCAGCGTGCGCGTCTGGTTGCCCTCGACCAGGGTGAGCCGCTGCTCGGCCAAGGGCTCGTAGCCGGGCGCGCTGACGCGGACCGAGTAGGCCCCGGGGGCGATGTCCTTGAGCACGACGGTGCCGCCCTCGGGGGAGCTGTAGTCCTGGTCGCCGAGCTGGACGGTGGCGCCGGCGATGGGCTGGCCGTCGATGTCCTGGACCGCGAGGAGGAAGGAGCTCGCGCCTGAGTCGAGCAGCACGAGCTCGAACTCGACCTTGACCAGGGCATCCTGGCCCGGCACGACCGCGACGTCCTCTTGCTCGATGCCGTAGGTCTCGGAGCTGGCCACCACAGTCCAGCCGCCGGGCTCGAGGTAGAGGACGCGCTCCCCGTCGGGTCCCAGGCGAACGGGGGGCAGGACCGCCGGGCCGTAGGCGCGGACCAGGGCGTCGACGGGCCCGCTGGACGAGACCGTGCGCACGGAGACCGTGCCGGCCAGCCAGTTCAGCACCGTGTCGAGCTCGTTGTCGCCCGTCTCGAGCTTCAGGGGGCTGATGGTCTTGTACTCGTAGAGGTTGCCCACGACCTCGAGGGTGGAGTCGCCGGGGGCCAGGCCCTCGAGCGAGAGCGTGCCCCCGGTCGAGGTAGCACCGACCGGCTCGCCGTCCAGGGCGATGCGGGCGCCCTCGACCGGTCGGCCCTTGGGGTCCAGGACCTGCAGCGCGAGGCGGGCGTCGCCTCGCTCCTCGAGGAGCACCGCCGAGACGACGATCAGGCTGGTCTCGTCGGCGACGACCAGCACCTCGCGGACCTGCAGGCCGAAGCTGCTGGCCGAGACGCCCACCGTCCAGGTGCCTGGGGCCAGCTCAAAGAACTCCTCGCCATCGGCCCCCACGGGTGCGGGAGCGAGGGAGTCGGGGCCCTCGAAGCGCACCATCGCGTCCACTGGGACCTCGCCCTTGCCGCGGGTGACGACCCGGAGCGTGCCCGGCAGCCAGTCCATCGTGACCACCAGCTCGCGCGTGCCCTCGACGAGCTCGACGGGGATGGCCTCTCGGGGCTGGAAGCGCTCGCCCTCGAGCTGCAGCTCATGCTGTCCCACGGACAGGCCGCCCATCGCGAAGCTGCCGCCGTTGCTGGTTCTTCCGAAGGCCTCGCCGTCGAGCCGGACCTGGACGCCGGGCACGGCCTGCCCGTCGGGGTCGAGCACGGTCAGCCGCAGCTCGCTCTCGCCCTGGACCTCGGTCAGGACGACATCGACGACCTGCAGGACCTTACGCAGCGGGTCGACGACCACCTGGCGCTCCTGCACGCCGTGGGCCTCGCTGCTCACGAGCACCGTCCAGTCGCCCTCTTCCAGGACGAAGGCGCGCTCGCCGGTGGGGCCGACCACCTCGGCGTCCACGGACTCGGGGCCGATGAAGCGGATCTGCGCGTCGCTGACGATGTCGTTGTCCGAGGTGCGGACCCGCACCTTCACCGAGCCTGGGGGGCGCTCGAGCACCAGTCGGGTGGGGCTGGTTCCGGTGGCCACGGCGTAGGTGTCCGCGACCTCGAACTCGCGGCCGGCGTCGACCACGACCTGGTGGCCGCCCTCGGCCACGCCCTGGATGCGCAGCACGCCGGTGGTCGAGGTGCTGCCGTAGTCCGAGCCGTCCACGCTCACCCGCGCGCCGTCCACGCCCGAGTCCTCGGCGTCCGTCAGCACCAGGCTGAGCTGGCCCTGGCCCGAGGCCTCGTGCAGCACCGCCTCGATCTGCGCGGGGACGAAGCGGTCCTCGTCCAGCTCGAGCGAGCGGGTCTGGGTGCCCAGGCCCTCGCCCGAGACGGTGACGTCCCACTCGCCGGGGCGGAGCTGAAGGATGGTCTCGCCGTCGCGGCCGGTGCGGGTGGCCCAGGACTCGCCCTCGCCCTCGACCAGGACCTGGGCGTCCACGCCCTTGCCCCTCTCGTCGCGCGCGGTGACGCGCAGGTCGTAGGGATCGTCGGCGACCGCGACCTCGGGGACTTGGGCGATCGGCTCGAGCTCCGGGGCCTCGTCCAGGTCCCTGCGGCCCCAGGTCAGCCCAGCGAAGAGCCGGAAGTTGGGCGTCCCGGCCCCTCGGCCCACGCCCTTGGCTGTCCCCACGACGAGGTTCAGGTCCTTGGGGAGGCTGAGCCGACCGGACACCGCCAGCTCGGCGGTGTTGAGGTAGTCGTCGGTCTTCGACGTGTTCACCGCGGGCTCACCCCAGGCCTCGAGCGTCACAGCGAGCCGCGGGTTCGGGGTGAAGCTGAGCGCGGCGCCCAGCGGCAGGGTCAGGTCCGTGTTCTGGTCCAGCGCGTCCGCGGCCTCGGGGCTGAGGCCGGCGCGCACGCCGAGGTTCACGCCGGCGCGGACGCGGTCCATGCCGTAGCCGGCGACCAGGGAGCCTCCGCCGGCCACGCCGGCGCGACCGAGGTAGCTGTCCTGGGCGCCCAGCGGCGCGATGATCTCGGGCACCACGCTGAGGCCCAGCCCCTGCCCGTCCGGGTCGGGGAGGACCAGACCCACGGGGACCCAGACGCGGGCGTCGCCCAGCCCGAAGCCCTGTTGTCCGCCGGTCCCGGTGTGGGTCAGGTAGAGCGGCATGCCCAGGCCGAAGCCGACCCGTTCGTGTGCGGCGAACCCGGCCGCCAGGTTCATGGTCACGAGGTTCGCCAGCAGGGGGGTCTGCGTGACGGGACCGCCCCGGATGGCCTGGGAGTTCTCGACCAGGGACTGGTCGGCGTACTCGAAGACCAGCCCCGCGGTCGAGGTGCGCGAGGCCGCCGACCACGGGTACCAGACCACCAGCGGCTGGCTCTGCTCTCCCTGGCCCGGGTTGACGGCGACGGTGTGGCCGTCGAAGGCCAGGGCGGGTGCGGAGAGAAACATCCCCCCTGTGGCTGCGGCGAGGACGCCGAGGACGCGCTTCATGGGCTCTCTGGGGACCGGATCTTCAGGTCGCTCATGCTACCCGAAGCCGGTCCCCGGCGTCCTCGCGTCGCCCTGTCTACTTGCGGCGTCGGATCAGCACCAGGCCCGCCAGGAGCGCGCCGAAGCTGAGCAGGCTGGCCGGAGGCGGCGTGCTCGAGCAGCCGCAGCGTCCCTTGCTGCCGGGCTCGCCGGTGTCGTCGGGGATGCCGGTGTCGTCGGTGGGCTCGCCCGTGTCGTCGGTGCCGGTGTCCTCGGAGGTGGGCTCGCAGTCCTCGGTCCAGCCCTCGGCGCCGGGGTAGGCGCTGGCGTCCGTGTCGTCGCAGTCCACGTCCTGGGCGTAGCCGTCGGCGTCCTGGTCGTAGTCGTCGGCGCCGTCACAGTCGCTGTCGATGCCGTCGTACCAGGTCTCCGTCGCGCCGGGGTGGATCTCGGCGTTGGCGTCGTCGCAGTCGTCCTCGTCCCGGCGGTAGCCGTCGCCGTCCTGGTCGAAGTCGTCGCGCTCGTCGCAGTCGCTGTCGACGCCGTCGTCCGGGTCGTCGGGGGCGCCGGGGTAGACCGTGGCGTCGGAGTCGTCACAGTCCTCGCCGCCGTAGGTCGCGCTGTCGAAGCCGTCGCCGTCCTGGTCGTAGTCGCTGGCGCCGCTGCAGTCGCCGTCGATGCCGTCGTACCAGGTCTCCGCGTTGCCGGGGAAGGCCAGGGCGCTGGTGTCGTCGCAGTCGTCGCCGCCGTAGGCGTCGCTGTCGTGCCCGTCGGCGTCCTGGTCGTAGTCGCTGGCGCCGTCGCAGTCGCTGTCGAC
>CALGIB010000558.1 GCA_937915955.1 uncultured Pseudomonadota bacterium | reverse complement strand
CTGACCGGCGACGAGCGCCTGGACGCGGACCGCGCCGTGCTGGAGCTGGCCAACGTCTTCTACAGCGGGATCAGGTAGGCGGCAGCAGGTCGCGCAGGGCCCCGATGTGGGCGGGGCCCGTGCCGCAGCAGCTGCCCAGGATGCTGGCGCCCGCTTCGCGCCAGGTGCGCGCGTGCCGCAGGTACAGGCCCGGGCCCTGGGGACTGGGGCTCCAGCCCATCAGCTCCTCGGCGTGGCCGGCGTTGGCGTAGGCCCCGATGGGGACCTGGACGGCGGCGACGAGGGCCTGGATGAAGGGCAGCGTGGCGCTGGCGGGCACGCAGTTGATCAGGACCGCTCGGGCTCCGAGGTCCACGGCGGCGCGGGCGGCGTCGGCCATCTGTTCGGGCCGGAGCAGGTCGGCCTCGGGGCCGGCCGTGAAGCTCGCCCAGGTCTCGACGCCGGTGTTGGCGGCCTCCTCGATCGCGATCAGGGCCTCGCCGACGTGGGGGAAGGTCTCGCAGAGCAGCAGGTCGCAGCCAGCCTCGGCCAGGAGCAGGGCCAGCTCGCGGTGCTCGGAGCGCGGGTCGGCGGGGCTCAAGTCCGGCCGGTAGCAGTCCTCGAGCGGCGCGATCGAGCCGGCCACGCGGTGGTCGGAGGGCACGGCCTGACGGCAGATCGAGACGGCGAGGCGAGCCAGCGGCTCCCAGTCCGGCCCCAGCTGGCGGCGCTTGGTCCGGAAGGTGTTCGCTGTGTGGACAGTGGCGCCGGCGGCCGCGTAGTCGGCGTGGATGCTCCGCACGGCCTCGGGCTGGTGCTCCAGCGCCCAGGCGCTCCACAGGGGGATCGGCGTGGGCACCCCGCGGGCGAGGAGCTGTGTTCCGAGCGGGCCGTCCAGGAGGATCATTCTCGGAGGACGTAAACACCCGGGCCCGGGAGCGTCACGTCAACGTGTGTCACCGGGGTGGAGCAGATCGCGGCCGCCTGCGCCGTGGGGGCCACGAGCAGGCCGCCCGGATCGGCCTGGACCACGCGCAGGTCCAGGTCCGGCCGCGCGGCCAGCAGCGGCCAGCGGAGCTCACCCTCGCGGCCGTCGCGCAGCTGCACCAGGGACACGGTGGTGCCCTCTGGGAGCTCGCTCAGCTCGGGGACCAGCGCCCGCAGCTCGCTGGCTCGGCACACCGAGCCGTCCATGAACTGCCCGCGGCTGTCCCGCTCGCCGGGCCAGCCGAGGCCCAGGGGGTGCGGCTGGCCGCCGGGATCCTCGAGCGCTCGGACCCGGGCGAGGCCGTCCACCACCGCCAGCGCCGGCCAGGCCAGCAGCAGGGCCAGCCAGGGTGCCCGACGCAGCGCGCAGCCGCCCAGGACCACCAGGGGCAGGCTGGCCGCGGCCAGGTAGCGGGGGCGCAGGCTGTCCCCCAGCCAGGTGCTGGTCAGGAGCATGCCGAGCGCGGCCAGGCCGAGCCAGATCAGGCGGTCGCGTCGACGAGGCCCGGGCCAGAGCGCGCCGGCCAGCGCCAGCCCTCCGAGCAGGGGGTGGCCCGTCCAGGTGGGCAGGCGCCAGAGGCGCAGGAAGCCCTCGATCAGCAAGGAGACGTCGAGGCGAGGTGCGCCCTGGGTGGCGAGGAACCAGCTGCCCAGCAGGCCCGCCTGCGGTCGAGGGTAGAGCAGGGGGTCGAGCAGCCCGGTGCCCAGGGCCGAGGACAGGGGCAGCAGCACCAGGCCGAGCGCCAGCGCAGGGCGTCGGTGGCTGGTGGGGGCGAGCACGAGCAGGCCGAGCAGCGCGGGGGCGACGATGGGCTTGGTGGCCAGCGCGGCCAGCGCGAAGAGC
>CALGIB010000557.1 GCA_937915955.1 uncultured Pseudomonadota bacterium | reverse complement strand
CTTCACCTACTCGACCGCCGAGAAGTCCTGGTCCGAGAACCAGCGCGACCAGGACCCGGGCAGCTGGAGCTTCCTGGAGTACCCGGACGGCGCGCACGGCACGCAGATGTTCGACGCGGCCCCCGAGGTCACCCAGGACGTGCTCGACTTCCTCGAGGGCGCGCTCGGAGGATGAGCCTGACGCCCCCGCCCACCGTCGCCATCGTGACGCGCGGGGACCTGGTCCCGACGAACCACGGCGCGGCGGTGAAGATCGTCCGCACGGCCCAGTACCTCTCGCTGCTGGGCAGCCGGGTGCTGGTGGTCACGGACGACCGGGACCACTACCTGCGCTTCACCGACGGCCGGATGGAGCAGGTCCCCTACGGTCGCCGGTTCCGGGCCGCCCAGGAGTGGCCGGTGCTTCGGCGCGGCGCGGCGCTGGCGGAGAGGCTCTGCGACCGGGCGGGCTATCCGCGCGAGGAGACCTTCCTCTACGCGCCCCAGTTCGACCTGCAGTGGTGGAGCCGCGTGCTCTACGTCGGCCTGCGCGAGGAGGTCGAGGTCTTCCAGGCCGAGTTTCCGGGCTACGGCCTGGCGTGCTGGGTGGCGGCCAGGCTCCTCGACGCGCGCAGCAGCATCGTGCAGCACAACGTCGAGTTCGACCGCCTGATGGATGTGCTGGGGCTGGGCGCGGACGAGGTGCGCCACATCCGTGAGCTCGAGCTCTTCGCCCTGCGTCGGGTCGACGAGGTCATCGCGGTGAGCCAGGACGACCGCGCCCGCATGGTCGAGGCGGGCATCGACGCCGCCAAGATCACGGTGCTGCCCCACGGCGTGGACACGCTGAGCTACCGCAGGAGCCGGGGCCGCCTGCAGCGCTACAGCCTGGGCCTGGACGAGGACACGCCCATCCTCTTCTTCCACGGCACGCTGCACTACTGGCCGAACACCCAGGCCGTGCGCTTCATCGCCGAGGACCTGCTGCCCCTGCTGAGACCCCACCTGCCGGGCCTGCGGGTGCTGATCGCCGGCATGAACCCCCCGACCTACTACGCGCACCCGGCCATCACCTTCCTCGGCCCGGTGGACGACCTGCCTCGGGCCATCGACGCCGCGGACGTCTGCCTCTGCCCCGTGCCCAGCGGCGGTGGCACCCGGATGAAGCTGCTGGAGTACTTCGCGGCCGGCAAGCCCTGCGTGAGCAGCACCAAGGGAGCCGAGGGCATCCGCTACACGGCGGGTCTGGAGCTGGCCATCGCCGACGAGCCCCAGGCCTTCGCGGACGAGGTGTTGCGCCTGCTCGGCGACCGCGCCGCCCGGGAGGCCATGGGGCGGGCGGCCCGGGACTTCGTGGACTGGTACGACTGGACGCCCATCGCGGCCCGCTACCAGGCCCTCTACCGAGGCCAGGGCCGGGGAGGGGACTACAACCTCGAGGTCCAGCGAGGTCGAGCTCAGGGCCATCGCCCCGAGTCCGCGCTGGCGCTCCCGGGACCCGGCGAGGGGCTGGACGCGCACCTGCCCCCTCGCGAGCTCTCCAAGCCCTTGACCCTGCTCCTGCTCATCAACCGGGGCTGCAACCTGCGCTGCAGCTTCTGCGATCTCTGGGACCGACCCCAGGAGCTGAGCCTCGAGCGCTGCCTGTCCCTGCTCGACGAGGCGGTGGCCATCGGCACGAAGACGCTGGTCATCACCGGCGGCGAGCCTTTCCTGCACAAGGACCTGTTCCGGGTGGTCCGGGCGGCTCGGGAGCGAGGCCTGGGCGTCAACATCACGACCAACGGCACGCTGATCGAGAAGCGCTGGGACGAGCTGGCGAACTCGGGCGTGGACAGCCTCAGCGTCAGCCTGGATGGCCTCGAGGACGTGCACGAGGAGCTGCGCGGCCAGAGGGGCTGCCACACCCGGACCTGGAGGGGCCTGCGGGCCCTGCGGGCCGGCTCCGAGATCGGCTTGAGCGTCTACTTCGTGGCCACGAACAAGAACGTGCACCAGCTCGTGCAGGTCTACGAGCAGGCTCGCGAGCTGGGCGCGCGCTTCGACTTCTGGCCCGTCAACGAGGCGCCGGAGCTGGCCCTGACCTCCGAGGAGCACCAGCGCCTCTACCGCGAGGCGGTGGCCCACATCGCCGCGCAGGTGCCCGAGATCGCTGCGCGGCGGCTCTTCGACGAGGAGGGCCTGCGCTACCACTCGGGCACCGGCGGCAAGGTCCGCTGCCTGGGCCTGGTGGACCAGTACGGCGTCACCTACGAGGGCGACCTGCTGCCCTGCTGCGTGTGGGAGGGCGACAACCTGAGCGTGGGCAACGTCTTCGAGACGCCACTCTCGGAGCTCTGGGTCTCGGCCGAGGTCCAGGCCGCCCGCGAGGGGCTGTACCACGAGGGCTGCTCGGCGGGCTGCTTCAACCACAGCCTCTACGAGTTCACGCGGAGCACCGGCGAGAGCTTCCGCGTGGAGTAGGTCGCTGAGTCAATCGACCTCGACGACGCCGACGAAGCTCGGCACCGGCAGGCTGCAGCGCTCGCACGAGAGGCTGAGCAGCCAGGTCCCCTCGCCCGTGAAGCCGGTGAAGTCCTCGTCGCCCTCCAGCTCGGACAGCTCTGCGCTGACCCGCCCCTCTAGCGGCAGCTTCCAGTCCGCCTCGAGCTTGGACTCCAGATCGACGAACTCCTCGCCGATCTGCGCCAGGTCAGTCCCGGGCAGCCAGCTGACCCGCAGCTGGTCGATCTGCTGGAGCGGCAGGTCGCCACCCTGGGCGTCCACGGTCAGCGCGGACCAGTCGACGCCGACCAGCTCGCCGGCGGGGGCCGCGAGCCGGGTCAGGGACAGGAAGTCGCCCTTGGCCTGGAGCTCTCCGCCCCGCGCGGGCAGAGTGGCGCTGGTCGGTCCATCGACGGTGGGCTCGAGCACCAGCAGGCGCTCGGTGGCGCTGGTGGCGCCCTCGCCGCTGGACCAGGTCATCATCCAGATGCCCGAGCCGACCTCGAAGTACTGCTCGGGGTGCAGCTCGTCGTTCTGCAGGCCGAAGTCGCTGAAGCGGGCGGGGCTGTTCGGGGGCGAGGTGACGAACAGCGACAGCGCCGACTGGGGCAGCTCGTCCCGGATCAGGAGGTCCAGCAGCTCCTCCAGCGGGTAGCCGCCGAACACGGCCACGCTGAGCTCGGTGATGGCGCCGGGGGACAGCTCGTGGTCGAGCAGATCGGAGCTCAGCTCGTCCCAGTGGATCTCGGAGTCGTTCAGCTCGGCCAGCTCGACGATGGTCGGATCCAGGGTGGCCGAGTAGGCGAAGTTGTTGGCGTCGCCGAGCTCGAGGTCGGATCCGCTGCAGGCGAGCAGGGTCAAGATCACGGTGGGTACAGCGAGCTCAGGGGGTAGCTGTAGCCGAAGGCGTGGCCCAGGCTGACGCTGATGCTGCCGCGGCTCTTCCAGTCGGCGTCGATCTCCTCGAGGACGCCCTCGGTCGACCAGGAGATCAGCGCGCCGCCCTGGTCGTTGGAGTGGGCGCTCCCCAGGGCGAAGACGTCCCGACAGACCTCGCTGTCGAAGGCGCCGAGCAGGGAGGCGCGCTCGAACGCGGGCTCCAGCTTGACGCGAGCCACCCAGCTGCACTCATCGTCCTCGGTGTTGTTCACGAACACCAGCAGGCCCTCGGGTCCGAGGTCCGTGTCGTGGGTCCGCATCAGGAGGCGATCGGGCTGGAACTCCAGGCCCGAGGTCCCCGCGCCGTGCAGGTACCAGTTCAGCTCGCCGGTGCTGCGGTCGACGCTCAGCAGGCGGTGCAGGCGGGCCAGGTTGATCAGGTAGGCGTCGGCATCGGCGTCGTAGGTCAGCGAGTTGGCGTGGCTGAAATCCATGCCGGTGTCGACGGTCTTCAGGTCCACGGCGTCCAGCGCGAGCTGGTCCAAGACGTCGAAGAAGTTCCAGACCACGCGCTCCTGACCGTCTTCGTCGACCTCGACCAGGAGATCGCCCGACACGGCGTCGCCCTCGACCAGGCCCTCGACCTTGCCCAGGATGGCGAAGCCGCCCTCGGGTAGCAGGGTCAGGTCGTGGTGCACGTCCCAGCCCGCCAGGTCGATGTTCTCTCGCTCGCTGCCGTCCAGTCGGACCCTCGCGACCGAGTCGTTCTGCAGGTAGTAGATGCTCTGCCCGTCCGGACTCAGCTCGGCCGTGAAGCTGCCGAACTCGCTGGTCGGGGGCTGGTCGTACCAGACCACCTGCCCCAGCCCGTCCAGCACGAGCACGCTGTGGTCGCCACCGTCGGCGGACACGGGCAGCAACGACCAGTTCGCGAACTCCTCGCCCTCGTGGTCGAACGCCGGCACGGAGGAGGGCAGCAGGCCCGTGCTGACCTCCTCGTCCTCACCCAGGGCGCCGGACTGTTCCTGGATCCGCAGACGAGCGGTGGTCAGCGAGGGCAGACCCAGGAGCACCGCGTGGTGCTCGGTCGTGGGGCTGTCCTCCCAGGGGGTGGACTGGTCCAGCCCGTCGACGCCGAAGTCGACTCGGGCGATGGTCGCCTCGGAGCTGGTCCAGGACACGTGGACCCGGGTGACGACGTCGTCGTCGACCTCGATCTGGAGCTCCTGGATGTCCGCGCTCGGTCCCGAGCAGGCGATCGACAGTATCAGCGTGACAGGGGACACGGGCCTTCCTTGTGCTCGGACTATGCCGCACACAGGCCCGGCCCGCGTCAGGCGGAAGTCAGTCCCTGACGATCACGACGCGTCCGTCACCCGCGTCGCCGCCCTCGCTCCCCCTCGCGGAGCCTCCGCCGGCTCCGCCGGACACCGTGAGCTCGCCCAGAACGTCCAGATCGGCGCTGCGCACGAAGATGGTCCCGCCAGCACCCCCTCCGCCGGCCCCCGCGCCGCCAGCGGTCGCCCCGGGCCCG
>CALGIB010000556.1 GCA_937915955.1 uncultured Pseudomonadota bacterium | reverse complement strand
TCAGGATCATCCCCCAGACCGTGCCCAGCAGCCCGAGCAGCGGCGCCACGCTGGCCACGATGCCGACGATGCCGCTGTAGCGCTCGAGCTCGGCGGCCTCGCGCTTGCCCAGCTCCTCGGCGAGCTCCTTGATCTGGCCGCGGCTCTGCTCGCGGTGGGTGAACACCACCTCGGCCACTCGGGTGATGGGCAGGTCCTGCTTGCGGCAGAGCGTCACGCCGTCCGACCACCGGGCCTGGCGGGCCAGCTCGAGCAGCTCGATGCGCACCTGCTTGGGCGCCACGCGGGAGGCCCTGAGCGCCACCAGGCGCTCGACGAAGGCAGCAAGGCCGATCACCGAGGCGATCAGGATGGGGATCATCACCGGACCGCCACTCTTCAGGAACTCGAGCAAGTCGCATCTCCGTGGAACCGCGGGCAGCCGCACGCTTGAATCGTGTACGTGGGCCGGGCCCTCGTCAACCTGGGTACCCTGAGAGAGCCGAGGAGGCTCGATGGATGCGCGAAAGCGCCGCTGGTTGTGGGTGGCTCTCTGTGCCGGCCTGCTGGTCCTGGTCTTGATGCCGGGCTGCAAGGTCGGCTACCTCCTGCGCAGCGGCTACTACCAGGCTGAGCTGATGGCCCTGCGCGAGCCGGTCGACGAGGTCAGGGCCAGCGGACGCCTGGACGATCAGCAGCTCGCGAAGCTGGATCTGGTCGCCGACGTCAAGGCCTTCGGGGAGGAGATCGGCCTGTCATCCACGGACAACTACGACACCATCAGCATCGAATGGGAGCGCAAGATCTGGAACGTCTCGGGCTGTGATCCGCTGCGCTTCGAGGCGAAGACGTGGTGGTTCCCCATCGTCGGGCGCTTCCCCTACCTGGGCTACTTCAAGGAGGAGCACGCCAGGGAGCTCGAGTCCGAGCTGAGGTCCGAGGGGCTGGACGTCTACGTGCGCACCGCGGGCGCCTACTCGACGCTGGGCTGGTTCAAGGACCCCATCCTGCCCGGCATGCTGGCCTGGGACGACTACGCGCTGGCCGACACTGTGCTGCACGAGCTGGCCCACGCCACGCTGTGGGTGCCCGGGTCGGTGAAGTTCAACGAGTCCTACGCCAACTTCGTCGGCGAGGTCGCCGCGACCCGCTACCTGCAGGACCGCCGGGGGACCCACGACCCGACGCTGCTGGACGCGGTGCAGCGACAGCACGACCGCGTGGTCTATCGGGACCTCCTGCACCAGCTCTACAAGGACCTGGAGGCGGTGTACGCCGACGAGAGCCTGGACGAGGCCCAGAAGCTGGCCCGCAAGGAGGTCCTGTTCGGGAGCGAGCTGCGGGCCCGGGTCCAGGCGGCGCCGCTGCTGCAGCCCCAGCGCTACCTGAAGGCGGTGGAGCAGGGGACCTGGAACAACGCTCGGATGATCCAGTTCAAGACCTACAACAGCCGAGCCGATCTGTTCGGCGTGGTCCTCGAGGACGAGGGCGGAGACCTGCTCGCGTTCATCGAGCGCATCGGCGTCGTCACCGACGGGGCGAAGGACCCCTTCGAGGCGCTCGAGGCCGAGGCGGATCGCATCCTCGCGGACTGAGCGCGGTGTACAAGATTCTCGTACACCGTGCGAAAAGCTGGACATGCCCTTGGCACGGACCCGAGGGGTCTGCGGGCCAATCGCGACACCTGTGTCCTGATCGGGCATCGATCCGGGGTCGAAAGGGGCGGATCTGCTGATCCCGAGCGCTTGTCGAGTCCTGGCACGGTGCTTGCTCTGTACTTGGTAATTCCCAGGAGACACCCATGGCCTCAGCGGCAGCCAACAAGAGTCAGGCACTAGGCGGGAGCATCCTGCTGAACACCTACCTCAAGAAGATGGGGTCGATTCCGCTGCTCAACCGGGCAGACGAGATCGAGGTGGCTCGGCGGGTGCGCGAGGGCGGACCCGAGGCCGAGCTGGCCAAGGTCGCGCTCATCAACGCGAACCTGCGGCTGGTGGTCTCCATCGCCAAGCAGTACACCTACCGGGGGCTGCCGCTGAGCGATCTCATCCAGGAGGGCAACATCGGCTTGATGAAGGCGGTCGAGAAGTTCGACCCCCACCGCGGCTTCAAGTTCTCCACCTACGCCAGCTGGTGGATTCGTCAGTCCATCATCCGAGCCATCGAGTCCCAGATCCGGACCATCCGGATCCCCATCTACAAGCTCGAGATCGTCAACCGCGTTCACCAGACCCAGAAGGTGCTCTTCCAGATGTACGGCCGCGAGCCCACCCTGGGCGAGATCGCCGAGCGCCTGGAGCTGGACGTCGCGGAGCTCGAGCCGCTGATGCGCCTGACCCGCGAGCCGATGAGCCTGGACGCGCCGGTCAGTGACGACAGCGACAGCAGCGTGGGCGACTTCATCGAGAACCCCAACGCCGAGGCCCCCGGGGCCAAGATCGAGGGCATCGGCCTGCTCGAGGAGGTCGAGGACGTGCTGTGCACGCTGACCGCCCGCGAGGAGAAGGTGCTGCGCATGCGCTACGGCATCGGTGAGTCGACGAACTACTCGCTCGAGGAGATCGGCGCGAAGTTCTACCTGACCCGCGAGCGCATCCGTCAGATCGAGATCAAGGCTCTCCGCAAGCTGCGCACGGCCCAGCGCCGCAACGCGCTCGAGAGCTACGTCAGGCCCTAGGTCGGACGCCGCGTCGAGGACAACGCGCGGGCCGGTCCCTTCGGGGGCCGGCCCGTTTGTCGTTCCGGGTTGCCGCGCTTCACCTGCACACCTTGACAGGAGCACGCCTGTTCAGTACCTTGCCGGGGCAAGGAGACATCCGTGGAAGACCTCGCCCCCCGACAGCTGGAGATCCTCGAGTTCATCGCCTCCACCGTGGATCAGAAGGGCATCGCGCCCAGCTTCCGGGAGATCGGTGACGCCCTCGGCATCCGCTCCACCAACGGGGTGGCCGACCACGTCAAGGCGCTCGAGCGCAAGGGCTACGTCGAGCGGGTCGGCGGCGCCGGGCGGGCCCGCAGCCTGCGCCTGACGGAGAAGGCCACGGGCGGCTTCCACGACGACGCGACCGTCGCCGTGCCGGTCATTGGCCGGGTCGCCGCCGGCGTGCCCGCCCTGGCCGAAGAGAACTACGAGAAGACCGTGCGGGTCGACG
>CALGIB010000555.1 GCA_937915955.1 uncultured Pseudomonadota bacterium | reverse complement strand
CTGCGGAATCCGGACGAGCTGATCGCCGAGTCGGGTTGAGTGGACTGAACATCTGAACAGTTGTTAGGATGTTCAGTATGCAGCCTAAGCCGCGCATCGCCTGTCTGGACCTCGACACCTTCTTCGTCTCGGTCGAGCGCCTGCTCGACCCCCGCCTCGAGGGCAAGGAGGTGGTCGTGGGGGCCACCGGCGACCGGGGCGTGGTCACGGCCTGCAGCTACGAGGTGCGGCGTCACGGCGTGCGCAGCGGCATGCCCATCGCCAGGGCGCGGCGGCTGGCTCCGCACGCCATCTACCTGCCCACGCGCCACAAGCTGTACGGCCCCTACGCCAAGCAGGTAAAGGCGGTGATCGAGCGCTTCACGCCCGAGGTGCAGACCGCCAGCATCGACGAGTTCTACTTGGACTTCGCCGGCTGCGAGAAGCTCTACAGGGTGGCCGCGGACGTGGACGCGGACGCCACCATCGAGCGCACGGCCCACGCGCTGCGCCAGGCGATCCAGGACGAGATCGGGCTGCCGGCCAGCATCGGCCTGGGCTGCTCCCGCTCGCTGGCGAAGATGGCCAGCGGCCGGGCCAAGCCCGCCGGGGTCTGGATGGTCCGACACGGGCAGGAGCGTGGCTTCATCGAGGGCTTGCCGGTGCGCAAGCTGCCGGGCATCGGCCCCAAGACCGAGGAGCGCCTGCTCGAGCAGGGCATCCTGACCCTGGACCAGCTGATCGAGCTGCCGTCCGGCCCCATCCGGGCGCGCTTCGGCCGCCTGCAGCAGCGCCTGGTGGACCTGGTCAACCCCCAACAGCGCGCCCGCCTGGGCCGGGACCGGCCCGCCTTCCACGAGCACGACCCCACCGATCTGGCGGTGGGCAGCATCAGCAACGAGCGCACCTTCCACGCCGACGTCGACGACGAGCGCACGGTCGCCGACCAGCTCCTGTCGCTCTGCGAGCGGGTCTGCTGGCGGGCCCGGAAGCGCAACATCCGGGCGCGCACGGTGACCCTCAAGCTGCGGTACAGCGACTTCTCGACGCTGACGCGGTCCCGAACGGGGCACCCCACCAACCTGGAGCGGCACGTGCACGAGACCATCTCCGCGCTCTACCAGGCCGCGCGCTCCAGCCCTCTGCGCGTGCGCCTGCTCGGGGTCGGGCTCTCGAACCTGGTCGGCCCCGATCGGCAGCTCAGCCTGCCCTTCGTGGGCGTCCGTCGAGAGGCGGGGGGAGCCCTGGACGAGCTGCGTCAGCGCTTCGGCTACGACGCGGTTCGAGTGGGCGCCACCGGCAGCGCCGGGGGCTGGATCGAGTAGCTACTTCTTCTTCTGGGTCGGCACCTGGCTGGGGTCGATCGGCTTGCCGTCCGGGCCGACGTAGACCTTCTTCGCGGCGGGCTTGGTGGGCTTGGCCTGGTCCAGGTAGGCCAGCAGCCCTCCTCCTCCGATCGCTCCGCAGCAGCCCAGCATCAGCAGCAGGCCGACGGCGAGGGCGATCCACTTGCCCACGCCGCCCTTCTTGGGGGGCTCCGCGGGAGCTGAGGTGGGTGGCGGCTTCGGGGGCTCGACCACCCTGGGGGGCTCCACGGGCTCGGCGGCCACGACCGGCTTGGGCGGCGGGACGGTGGGCGTGACGGGCTCGGGGAAGGACTGCGGCTCGGGGTCCGGCGGCGGGAGGAAGGTCTTCTGGTGCGCGACCTGGCGCTCGACTGCGGCGCGGTCTGCGGCCCTCTC
>CALGIB010000554.1 GCA_937915955.1 uncultured Pseudomonadota bacterium | reverse complement strand
GAGCAGGCCGAGCTGAAGCAACACCAGGGGCAGGGCGAAGAGGCTGGCGGCGAGGCAAGCCAGCGCCAGATCCCAGGCCGGGCGCCGCCGCACCTTGAGGCCCCAGAGCCACTGGATGAGCAGGGCGAGCGCGGCCGCGAAGGCCGCCACAAGGGCCAGGTACCAGTTGATCCAGGCCATCAGCGCGTAGGCCGCCCCAGCCAGGAGCCGCCACCGACCGCCCTGGGTCAGCGCCCTCCACATGGTGAAGGCGAAGAGCGCCAGCAGCCCCACCGCGACCTTCTCGATCGTGTACCAGTTCAGGTCTCGGAAGACGTGCAGGCCCATGCCGAAGGGGAAGCCCAGCATCAGCGCGGTGGGCCAGTCCCGATGGGTGGAGACCTCGCGCACGAACATCGCGGCGAAGAGCCAGCCCAGCACCACCCAGAGCAGGCCCTGGGCGTTCATCGCGCCAAAGGGCTGCAGGACCAGGTCCAGGACCTGGGTGATCCAGAGGTGGCCGATGTGTACGCCGATGAGCCTTGCGGCGGGATCCGTGAGGGACTCGAGGGGACTCCAGGTCAGGCGCTGGTGCACGCCGTCCAGGTAGAACAGCAGCGATCCGGCCTTGTCGATGGTCGGGTACGAGCCGTAGACCCAGCGGTCCAGCACCAGGAACAGCGGCGAGGTCAGCGCGATGACCTGGCCCAGGACGAAGGCCAGCGCTCGGACCGACTCGGGCAGGCGTCGGAGGAAGGAGAGCGAGGACAGCCCCAGCCCCAGCGCGACGCAGGCCGCGATCAGCAGGCCGTGCTCGTCCCAGGACAGCGGGACGAGCACCTGGCGAGGGTCTGGAGGAGGGCCGTACACCCGCCCACGTTATCCGCCCCGCATGCCCATCGACCGCGCGGCGCTGTTGGACTGGTACGCGCTGCACAAGCGAGCGCTGCCCTGGCGGGTCGCCCCCGAGCCCTACGGGGTCTGGCTCTCGGAGGTGATGTCCCAGCAGACGCGCATCGAGACGGTGCTGCCGTACTGGCATCGCTTCCGGGCGCGCTGGCCGACCCTGCAGGACATGGCCGCGGCGGAGCTGGACGAGGTGCTCGGGGAGTGGTCGGGGCTGGGCTACTACAGCCGGGCCAGGAGGCTGCACGAGGCGGCGGGCGTGATGGCCGCCCAGGGGGTGCCCGACACCCTCGAGGGGCTGCGCGCGCTGCCCGGCGTCGGCCCCTACACGGCGGCGGCGATCGCCAGCATCGCCTTCGGGCGGGACGCGGCGGTCGTCGACGGCAACGTCGAGCGCGTGATCTGCCGGGTCGAGGACATCGCCGAGGACCCACGCGGGAGCAGCACGAGCGAGCGCGTGCAGGCCACGGCCACGGCCTGGCTGGAGCGCGGTCGGGCGGGGGACTGGAACCAGGCGTTGATGGAGCTGGGGGCCACGGTCTGCACGCCGAAGCGACCTCGCTGCGGGCGCTGTCCCCTGGCCGGGGACTGCCAGGCGCTGCAGGCGGGCACGGTGCTGGAGCGGCCGAACAAGCCGCGGAAGCAGAAGCAGCCCCGGATCGAGGAGGTGGCGGTGGTCCTCCGGGACGAGGACCGGGTCCTGCTCGCGCGTCGAGCGGGGCAGGGGCTGTTGGGTGGGCTGTGGGAGCCGCCTCGGGTGTCCGGCTGGGGTGAGCAGGTCGCCCGCGCCCTGGCGAGCGCGCTGGGAGGGGAGCTGGGAGGCGAGATCGGGGTGGTCCAGCACGTCTTCAGCCACCGCAAGCTCTCGCTGCAGGTCTGGTCGGGGCTGCCCGTCGCCGAGGCCGCGCGGCCCACGGACTACGACGCGATCGAGTGGGTGGAGGACCTGGAGGAGCTGGGCATCTCCAAGCTGGCGAGGAAGGTCCTGGCCCTCTGACGGCGTCTACTCCGCCGCAGGCAGCCGCAGGACCAGCAGCGCCCCGCCTCCCTCGGCCTCCTCGGCGCGGATGCTCCCGCCGGCCTCGCGTACGATGCGGCGGGCCAGCGCCAGCCCGAGGCCGCTGCCCTCGGCGCCCCGGGTGCTGAAGTAGGGCTTGAACACGCCCTCACGCTGGTCCTGGGGGATGCCCGGTCCCGAGTCGGACACCGACAGGCCGACCTCGCCGGCTCCCTCGTCCCAGCAGCGAATCAGGATCTCGCCGGCATCGCCCATGGCCTGGGCGGCGTTGATCACGAGGTGCAGCAGCACCCGGTCCAGGTGTCCGGGAGCCAGTCGGACGTGGCGCTCGCCCTGGGTCTCGGTGTGCAGCTCGAGCCCCCTCCTGGGGCGCACGAGCACGGCGACGCGCTCGACCACCTGGCGAGGATCCAGCGTGCTCGGCTCGAGGGGCTCGGCGGCCCCGCTGACGAGCCGCAGCTCCTCGACCGCGTTCATGATGCGCTCGATGCCCTCCTGGCCGGCCTCGTAGGCGATGCCCACCTCCTCGCTCGAGCCAGCCTGCTGGTGGAGCAGGAAGAAGGCGTTCCGGAGGAAGCCCAGCGGGTTCAGGATCTCGTGGGCGATGCCCGCGGCCAGGAACTCCAGGGACTCGTCCTGGCTGCGCGCGGCCCGCTCCTGCTGCTCGCTGGCCACGGTCACCAGGCGCTGCACAGTCGCCAGCAGCTCGCGGGCGTGGAAGGGCTTGGCCAGGTAGGCGTCCGCGCCGGCCTCGCGGGCAAGCCCCCGGTCCTCGGCTTCGTTGCGGGCGGTGAGCATGATGGCCGGGATCTGGGCCGTGGTCCGACCGGCTCGCAGGCGCCGGAGCAGCTCGAGGCCGTCCATCTCCGGCATCATCAGGTCGGTCACGATGAGGTCGGGCTGCAGGCGCTCCGCCAGCGCCAGCGCCGAGCGGCCGTCCAGCGCGGTCATCACCTCGAACTCGGGCCGGAGCAGCGCCGCGATGTAGCGGATCAGGTCGGGGCTGTCGTCGACCACCAGCACCGATCGGCG
>CALGIB010000553.1 GCA_937915955.1 uncultured Pseudomonadota bacterium | reverse complement strand
CGGGCTTCATGCGCTCACCGTATCCCAGGCCGCCGACGCGCACAGCAGGGGGTGGCGCTGACGCAGCAGGTCCCGGGCGACCTCCTCGCAGGCGCGCTCGAACTCGGCCTCGCTGCAGGTCTCCTTGAGCAGGAAGAGCTCCTCGGCGGCCTGGGCCTTCAGGGCGGCTCGGTCGGCCTGGGCCCAGGCGCGCTCGAGGCCCTTGGCCAGCACGGCCATGGCGGCCTGGAGCTCGGTGGTGCCGGTCAGCTGCTCGGCGATCCGGGCCTCGAGGCCGCCGCTGCGACGCAGGTCCTCGATCAGCTCGCGCAGCGGCTCGGGCCCGGCTGGAGCGGGCAGCTCGAGCCCGCCGGCCTGGGCCTGCTTCACCGCCGTCTCGGCGCTCCGCAGCGAGAGCGGGGACTTCACCCGCCTGCGTCGACGCTTCTCGGCGGCCCGGTCCAGGGCCTGGAGGACCACCGGGACGGGCACCTCGTTGTCCATCCAGCGCAGCAGCAGGCGCCCGTCGTAGCTGGACAGGAAGGGCCCGCCGCCCCGCAGCTGGACCAGGTAGGCCTGGATCTGTTCGGCGTCGTCCTGGCGGCTCATCTCGACGGGCCCCTGACAATCGGGTGGGGGACGCCGGTTAACATCTCGCGCCCCTCTCGATGTTCCTCGAGGCCCCTATGCGCATCTCGGTCCTGCTGTCCCTGTTCGTTGGCGTGTCCCTCTCCTCGGCCCCGGCCTTCGCTCAGGACGAGGAAGAGGACGAGATCGACTTCTCGGACGACACCTTCGACCTCGACGACTTCAACGACGAGGACGACGACGGGGACATCGAGATCGAGCGCCTGGACGACGCCGACGACCTGGACACGGAGCAGGTCATCGAGGACGAGGACTACGGCGGGGACTCCGAGGGTGGGGACCTGGACTTCAGCGACGAGCTCGACGAGCTGGGCGACGACGAGATCGGCCAGGAGGGCTCGGACAACGTCCAGATCTATCGGGACTTCATCGACGCGATGGACGATCTGGGCCCCGAGGAGGAGATCATCTCCTGGGAGCGCTACCTCACCAAGTACCCGAACACCCTGTTCAGGGACCGCGTCGACACGCGCATCGACGAGCTGAACGACGAGATCTACGGCGAGCGCATCGAGGGCGATGACGCGGGCTACCGCGACGCCAAGGACCGCGAGCTGAACATCGCGACGCCGCTGCTGCTGGAGTCCTTCGACCCCCGCAGCAAGGCCCGCGTGGCCTTCCAGGTCGGCTTCCCGCAGTACGTCTCGGGCCAGCTGGATCTGGAGTACCAGCTGGCTCGCCAGTGGTCGGTGCACGGCGGCGTGGCCGGTCGCTACACGGGCTTCAACATCGAGCTGGGCACCAGGTACGCGCCCATCAAGTCCGCGCGCATGAACCTGGTCGTCACCGGCGTCCTGGACGTGCACTACAACACGCTGCCTGGCTTCGTCGGTGTGCGGCCTCAGGTGGCCGCCGCCAAGATCTTCGACGTCGGCCGTGGCCTGCACGTCGGCGCCATCGGTGGCCTGGACATGGAGATGGGCCGGTCGGGCAACGCCGGCTTCGGCGGCATGACCCGCTACATCGGCGGCGCGCACGTCTACTACGACGCCAGCGAGGTCGTCGGTGTCTTCGCCGAGGCCAGCCTGAACATGAAGGCGGCGGGCGAGGAGAGCCTGGACCCCTTCGCCTTCAACGTCCTGAGCTTCGGGCTGAAGTTCCACCCGCCCAAGGTCCCGGCCTGGGTCGGGCTGAACGCCAACGTCCCGGCCCAGTTCAACTACTGGGGCTACCACGCCGGCGCGGTCCAGGGTGACCTGAACTGGTTCCTGGACGACTACGTGGATCCGGTCTTCTAAAGGCCCGTGGCTGCCCGCTACATCCAGCGGCGGTAGCGCTCGTCCGGGGCGTAGTCGACGAAGAACGGGTGGTCGTCGACCGCCCGTCGCGCTCTCGCGTGGGCCAGCCAGATGCCGTAGTGCGAGGGGTTGGCCCGCAGCCAGGCCTGAGCCTGGTCCAGGGAGCCTCGGGCCAGCGCCCTCCAGTCGTCTCCGTGCAGCGGCTGGCCGACCTGGCATCGATTGGGCCCCTCGGCCGGGCAGAGGTTGAACAGCGGCACGATGGCCGCGCCCGTGCTGGCCGCGATCCGGTATGGGCCCGTGTTCAGCAGGGCGGTGCGACCCAGGTACTCGAAGGGGGCGAACTTGTTGCCGATGCGCCCGTCGTAGCCGATGCCCACCGTCTCGTTCCGCCCCAGGCGCCGGTACAGTTCGCGCACCGAGGTGCCCAGCGAGAGGAAGCTGCAGGGCAGTCGGTCCTCGTTGTCCTCGCGCGCTCGCCGAGCCTCGGAGCGCCAGCGGTTGTGGCCGAAGGTCTCGGGGTTGGCCTGGGCGACCTCGTCCGGAGCCAGTCCCCGAGCCGCGTACTGGGTGTAGGGCACCCCCGAGTAGGCCAGCAGCGCGATCATCATCATGATGTTGCCGGCGTGGGGCAGCAGCAGCACCGCGCCTTTGCCTCGACCGAGGGCCTGATCCAGGCGCTCTCGGCCCTCCCAGACGACGTAGTGCCCGACCGTGTCCGGCCCGACCTTGCCCAGCAGCAGCTCTTCGAGGTGCACGCGGAAGGCGATGCGGTAGGCCTCGCGCACCAGGCCCTCGTCCGAGCGGCCGAAGCAGGCCTGCAGCTCCTCGCGGATCAGCTGCTTCTGGGCGCCTCCTGCGGCGTATTGGGCCCTCCAGAGGGGGTACAGCGCGCGGAGGCGCTCCGGCCGTGCCGGGTCCAGCGCCTCGCGGAACGGGACCCAGAACGCCCACCGGGCCAGGTCCTTGGGCGAGCCCCTCACCCTGAGAGCAGCCCCATGATCGACTCGCGGAGGAAGGCCAGGACCGAGCCGCAGCCGCAGCAGAGCATCAGGAAGCCGACGCCCCCCAGGACCACCAGGATCAGCTTGTTCTCGTCGGCCTTGCCCTCGACCGGGTCCGGCGGGCGGTCGTGGAGGGGGATGTGCTGGCTGCCGTGGATGGGCTGGCCCCAGGCCGCGATGAAGCCCACGATGTGCGGGTGGACGTCGGGCGAGTCCACCTCGGTGAGCATCACCTCTTCCGGGAAGCCCTCGATGAGCAGGCGCGCGATCGACTCTGCGGTGCGCGGGTACTGCGTGATCCGGATGGCCGGCCGATCCTTGGCCCAGCGCTTCTCGGTCAGCCACGTCTGACCGTCGCGGCTGCTCATGCGCACCACGAGCAGGCGGTAGTCGGTCAGCGCGACCTGCCACCACGTGGAGCCGGAGGGCGTGGCGGGACCGGGGGCCCCGAAGACCACCAGCACCCGCTCGGTGCCGACCAGCATGTCGGTGAAGACGTCCGGCGCGGACACCGCAACCTCCAAGGCGCGCGACCCTATCACGCGGTGGTGGTGGCTCTCACGCGAGGCTCCACGAGGCTATGCTGCCGCACCCCGGAGGCACCCAGCCGTGCGCATCATCCTGGTCAACCCGCCGCTGGACAGCGTCCTGCGAGACGGGAACGTCGACCCCGTCACCAGCTACCTGTTCTACAACTCAGCGCCGCTGGGCCTGCTCTACATCGCCGCGGTGCTCGAGCAGCAGGGCGAGACCGTGGCCTGCGTGGACGCGGCCGCCGAGAAGCTGGACATCCCCGCGACGGTGCGGCGCCTCCAGGAGTTCAAGCCCGACATCATCGGCATCGGCAGCACCACGGTGGTCTTCGACGGCACCGTCGAGCTGGGGCACGCGATCAAGGCCGCGATGCCCGACGTCGTGCTCGTGCTGGGCGGCTACCACGTGACGCTGCTGCCCGAGGAGGCGATGGCGCACACCTGCTTCGACGTGGGCGTCATCCACGAGGGCGAGCACGCCATGGCCGAGCTGGTCGAGGTGTACACCGGCGACCGCAAGCTCGAGGAGATCGAGGGCCTGGTCTACCGGCTCGATGACGGCACGGTGCACCACACGCCGCACCGCAAGACCTACCGCAAGCTGGACGAGCTGCCCTACCCCGCCCGCCACCTGCTGCCGCCGAACCTGTACAAGCCGGTGCCGGTCGACGAGCACGCGATGCCCAAGTTCGCGATGGTCAGCAGCCGGGGCTGCCCCCACGCCTGCGCCTTCTGCCAGAAGTCGCGGTCCGGCTACCGCAGCCGCGACCCGATCCTGGTCGTCGACGAGATCGAGCACATGGTGCGCGACTTCGGCGTGCGCGACATCGCCTTCGTGGACTCGCTGTTCTGCGCGAACAAGCGCCGCGTGATGAAGATCTGCGACGAGATCATCCGACGCGGCGTCAAGGTCAGCTGGACCTGCAGCAGCCGGGTCGAGGTGGTCGACAAGGAGATGCTGCAGAAGATGAAGGACGCCGGCTGCTGGCGCACGCGCTTCGGCGTGGAGAGCGGCAGCGACGAGGTCCTGGATTTCATCTCCAAGGGCATCACCAAGGAGAAGATCCGCAACGCCATCACCTGGGCGGACGAGGTCGGGCTGCGCCCCAAGGCCTTCTTCATGGTCGGCCACATGCCGGACACGCGCGAGACGATCGAAGAGACCATCCAGTTCGCGAAGTCCATCCCGCTGCACGACGTCACCGTGCAGATCAACACGCTGCTTCCGAAGACGCCGCAGATGGAGATCTGGCAGCGCGAGGGCAGCAAGTGGGGCCGGCTCATCAACGAGAGCAGCAGCGAGAAGAGCTTCTGGGAGCCGACCTTCGTGCCCTGGGGCCTCGAGAGCCAGGACGTGATCGACTACCACCGCAAGTTCTACCGGGAGTTCTACTTCCGGCCGGTGACGCTGGCCCGGCACCTCGAGGGCCTGGAGAGCTGGCGGGACGTCTACAAGTACCTGCAGGCGTCCAACCTGTTCAGCTTCCTGTTCTACAACGCCGAGAAGCCCTCGCTGAGCATGGTCAAGGGCTTCTTCACGACGCTGCGCCGGAACCAGCGCGGGTACGAGTCGTCCGAGCGGGCGCACGGCGGCTGAGCCAGCCGGGGCTCAGCCCTGGCAGACGTTCCAGCCCCAGGTGGCGAGGTTGTTGTCCTCGTCGCACTCCTCGTGGGCCTCGATCTCGTCCACGGTGGCCAGCAGGTCGTAGATGACCCAGTCGTCGATGCCCGAGATCTCGACGCTGACGCCCTCGAGCAGCTCGCCCGAGGCGATGGTGCTCGTGATGATGGTGCTCGCGATCTGCTTGGTGCCGTCGGGCGTGACCGCGTAGAGCAGCACCTCGATCGGGTCGGTGACGTCTGTGTGGCCCTGGTTGCCGACCTGCAGCGTCACGAAGAACCGCCCGCGGTCGCACTCGTCCTCGCACACCGCCGTGACCTGGACCACCAGGTCCGGCCAGGCGCCGCCCGAGCCGGCGGTCAGGTCGCCGCTGCGGAAGTTGTTGTAGGTCTTCCAGTTCGCGTCGGGGGTCTTGGGGATGCTGCCGTCGTCCTCGACGTTGGTGATCGAGTAGGCGTGCTGGTTCCAGATCTTCCGGCCCGCGCGCCAGCTGCTGTCAGCGTCGCCGATGACGGTGATGCCCGTCTGGCTGCCCGTGTTCGGCACGACGATCTCGGCGGTGTCGTCGTTGTCGATGTCCGCGATGACGGCGTACTCGGTCCAGGTGGCGTTGGTGTGGTCGGTGCTCTCCAGCTTCACGCTGCCGTCGGGGCCGGCCAGGACCCAGATGCGCGTCTCGTCGGCGTAGACGACCTCGGCGATGCCGTCGCCCTCGAAGTCGAAGACCGCGCTGCCGGTGTTGCCCGAGCTGGCGTCCTGCGTGGCCTTCTGCCAGAGCTGGCTGCAGTCGCTCTCGAACACAGTGTAGGTGCTGGTCGCGGCCACGCCGAACTCGGCCTCGCCGTCGCCGTCGAAGTCCGCGATGGTCGGCGGTCCGCCGGCGCTGGAGTTCGCGCCCGAGATCGTGTTCCGACAGATCACGTTGCCGTAGCGGTCCTGGATGCGCACCTTGGCGTCCCCGGTCACCACGATGTCGGGTTCGCCGTCCCCGTCCATGTCGCCGACGCCGACGTAGCCGTCGCTCTCGCCGTTGCTCCACTGGGCCGAGCCGTCGCGGTTGTACAGCGCGTTGCCGACCACGACCTCCTGGTCGCCGTCGCCGTCGAGGTCCACGGCGAAGCTGGTTGTGCCCACGTTGCTGGTGGTGCCCATGCCGTAGCTGCCGGTGCCCAGGATGGTGCCGTTGTTGTCCAGGATGGCCCGGCCCACGATGATCTCGGGGTCGCCGTCGCCGTCCATGTCCGCGATGGCGGGCGCGTCCGAGGTGCCCACGAGGTGCCCGGAGATCGAGCCCGAGGTCCACTTCAGGGTGCCGTCGTTCTCGAAGGCCTTCACCGCGCTGCTGGTGCAGGCGATGATCTCGACCAGCCCGTCGCCGTCGATGTCACCCACCGCCACGGCCCCCTGGCCCTGCAGGCTCTGGCCGGTGACGTCCCACAGGCTGGTGCCGTCCTTGCCCGAGATGGCTCGCAGCGTGCCGGTGCCGCCGTAGGTCACCACGATGATGTCGGGGTTGTCGTCGGTGTCGATGTCGCCGTCCCCGTCGTCGTCGTTCAGGGACGCGACGGCCGGCATCATCATGATGTTGTTGCTGCTCGAGTCCGTCGTCCAGGACGACTTCTTCCACTCGACCACCGGCGTGAAGGTGCCGGTGGACACCTCGACGTAGCACTCGTCGACCAGGCTCAGCGAGCCGCCCGGGGTGTACTCGTCGCCGCAGGTCTTGGGGTCGACGATGACGTCGCTGTCCTGCGTGTCCTCGGGCGGCGCCGAGTCGCAGTTCGGCAGCGAGGGGGGGCAGTCGTCCACGGCGCTGTCGCGGAGGGGGCCGTCCCCGTCGCCGGGCTTGGTGAAGCTGTTGTCGATGCAAGCCAGAGCGAGAGCGAGGATCATGGGTGGACTCCGAAGAGGCCTACGTTAGCGCCGCGTCAGCCGGGACGCAGCGGTCGCTGGGCATTCCGTCCAGATCGGCCAGGAGGCGGCTCGCCGGGCTAGGTCGGGACGAGCAGGTCCTCGAGGAAGAAGGCGCTCAGCTCGGCGCGCCCGGCCAGCCCGGCCTTGGCGTAGAGCGAGGCGGCCTGCTTTCGCACGGTGCGGTCGCTGGCCTCGCGGACGCCCGCGATCTCCTTGTGCGAGAGGCCCTTGAGCAGCAGCAGCGCGACCTCCTTCTCGGCGGGGGTGAGGCTCCACTCCTCCAGCTGCCGATCGATGGCCTGGGACAGGCCGGCCAGCAGGTCCTGGCTCTCCGAGCGCCACTTCTCCGCCTGGGACTGCCAGTGCCTGGCCTGCGAGCGCTCGGCCTTGGCCTCGGCGCGGGCGTCGTCCCGCAGGCGTCGCAGCCAACGAATGAAGACGAGCGCGCCCGATCCGGCGGCCAGCATCAGGGTTCCTTCGATGATCAGGTGCTGGGCCTCGGCCCCGAGGGAGGCGTCGTGGGCGATGTCCGCGGCCACGAGCACCACGACCAGGGCAAAGATCCCCAGGCCGATGCGCACCGAGGTCCGATCGATCACGCTGGAATCACTCATGTCTTCAAGCTCGTGCGACACATGTACCCCTGTCCGGAGCGCCCGCTCCATTGCAACGCGTCCGGCCGCACACCATAGTCCAGTCATGCTGACCGCCTTGCTCGTTCTCTCCTCCACCGGCTGCGACGACCGAGTCTTCGATCCGCCAGCCGACCCGCCCCACAAGGTCTACCAGGAGGGCTACGGCCACGCGAAGGGCTACGAACGGCCCTTCCTCTGTCGCGACGACGCCGGGAGCCAGATCACCTGTCCAACGGCCGGGGTCCGGCCCGAGCCCGCGCAGCTGTCCTGCGACGCCGAGGGGTGCCACGGCGTGGCCACCTACGACAGCGGCATGTTCCCCGAGGACCGCGACCTCTTCGGGAGCGACGGGCCCGGCTGCTACGCCTGCCACGGCCGCGAGTGGTCCAACACGATGGAGGCCAACTGATGGTCCTCCTCCTGCTGGCCTGCGCGGCCAACCCCCCCGGCACCGACGTGCCGGCGATGCCCACCTACACCCAGGACGTCGCTCCCATCGTCGAGGAGCACTGCCTGCGCTGCCACGTCACCGGAGGCCCCCGTCGAGGGGGCGTGGTGGTGGACAGCTACGAGGTGCTGTCCGCCAGGGCGGTGATCAACACCTGCGTGTCGGTGAACCCCGACGTGGTGGACGCCCACGCCGACAGCCTGCTCCCCCTGGCCGGCTCCCAGGACCTGGCCCCCTGCGAGAGCTGGGACGTCTTCTCCATGCCTCCCGGGGCCATGCCCCGATTGACCGAAGACGAGCAGTGGATCCTGGCTCGCTGGACCGCGATCGGAGCGCCCGAGTGATGCACCTGCTCCTGAGCACCGCGCTCGCCTTGCCCCAGTACGCCCAGCGCAGCGGCCGAACCTGCGCCAACTGCCACGTCAGCCCGACGCTCGAGGACCCCGAGGGCTGGGAGAACCCCGAGCTGAAGGACCGCAAGTGCACCCTGCACTGCGAGTCCTGCCACACCGACCCGATGGGCGGCGGCCAGCGCAACGCCAGCGGCCGCTACTACGCCCAGTCCACCGCGGGCATGTTCCACACCCAGGACCGCAGCTACACCGACCACGACCGTGAGCTCTTCGGCGACGACGCGATGTGGAAGGTGCAGGAGTTCCTGGGCGAGCACGCCGACGTGGAGGAGGGCGACCGGCGGATCCCGTCGGACGAGGAGGAGTGGGCGGCTGGCGTCGGCGGCGACCAGCGCGGCGGCCGGCTGGCCTGGGGCAAGCCGCTGGGCGAGCCCGCCACCATGCAGCTCTGGGACGGGCGCTACGACGACCTGAACGCCGACCCGATGCTGAGCGTCGGCGGTGACGTACGGATCTCCTACTGGACCGGCACGGACCGGGTGTTCCCGATGCAGGCCGACCTGCACACCACCTTCCACCCCGTGCACCACCTGTCGCTGGTGAGCACAATCTCGGCCCGGGGCCGCAGCGCCGGCGGCGTCTACAAGCCGCCGATCTACAACCGCCGCCTCTACGTCATGGCCCACGAGCTGCCCTACATGGCCTGGGCCAAGGCGGGCATCTTCCAGCCCGGCTTCGGGCAGTACCTGGACGACCACACCCGCTACCCGCGCGCCATGTTCGAGCAGGACCTGGACAGCAGCGACGACACCGTGCTCGGCGCGGAGATCGGCGCGGCGCCGAACTACCCCTACCTCTCGGCCTCGGTGTTCGCGAACGACACCAGCTGGCTGGACGGCGGGGACCCCGATCAGGGCTGGGGCCTGGCGCTCAACGGGGGGCTGCGCGAGCTGGCCTGGACCGCCACGGGTCACGTCATGATCAAGCAGCGCGGCGCCGCGGGCCGAGGCGACCTGTACGCCGGCGGGGTGACCTGGGCGCTCAACCCCTTCGCCTGGTCCAACCAGGTGCCCCTGACGTTCACGGGCGAGGTCTCCGGCGGCGTCCGCGTGATCGAGGGCAAGCAGACCCCGATGCTGGCGGCGACGACCCAGATGGACTGGCTGTTGCGAAACGGCGTGAACGCGCGGGTCACCGCGGACCAGGCGGTCTCGGACTTCGGCAGCCCCCTGCTGCGCCAGCGCTACGGCCTGGGCCTGGACCTGACGCCCATCCCGGGCATCACGGTCTCGACCACCGGCCGGCGAAGCTGGGAGGGCGCGCACGCCGCGGGCAACGACCTGATGGTCACCACCCACTTCTACTTCTGATCAGTCCCGGCAGCGCACGATCCAGAACTTCGTCTGGTCGCTGCCCTGGACCTGGATGGCGCTCAAGATGTGGGCCCCGTCGGGGGCCGCGCAGCTCTCGTCCCGGTGGTTGTAGGGCCCGAAGCCCTTGTAGCTGCAGCCCTCCTCGGCGGGAGACCAGATGGTGATCGCCTCGCGCTGACACAGCTCGGGAGCCGGGGGCGGCGCCATCATGGCCGGCTGGGTCGGAGGACCCTCGTCCTGCGCCAGGGCCGAGCCCGCCAGCCCCACTCCCAGACCGAACACCGCACACCCCAGACCCACGACGAGCGACTTGTTCATGCTCACCTCCTTGTGGGGGCGAGCTTGCCACGGAATCACCGGTTGGCCTGGACCCACCCCCGGACTTCCTCCGGCCGCTGCCGCAGCCAGGCCTCGACGCACCGGCCGTGCTCCTCGAAGTGGTCCATGTCCCGGCGCTCGTCCTCGGCCGAGGAGCGCACACGATCCAGCGCCGCCAGGACCATGTCCCCGGGCTGCATGTCCTCGAGCATCTGTGCGTGATCCAGCATCTTGTCCAGCACCGCGTCGTGGCACTCGGGCACCCGCTCGCAGGCATCGGCCAGCTTGCCCATGTCGTAGGTCGCCGGGTCCACGCCGTGCTTGCCGCAGTCGTAGTAGCTCCAGGGCCGGTAGCCGAAGCCCAGGTCGCCGGACCAGGGGATGAAGGCGAAGTCGTCGGCCGTGGGGTCGTGGTAGACGCGGTAGTTGCTCAGATCGAAGCTGTAGCTGTCCCAGTGGGCGATGGTCCGCTCCATGGCCAGGAAGCCGGTGAAGCGATCCCAGTCCATCCGCGCCTGCATGGCCGCCAGCCAGGCTTCACCGCTCAGGTCCGAGGCCTCGATCAGGGCCTGCAGAGCGTCGTCGTTGCCCTCGTCGTCCTCCTCCCGATCGAAGCAGCTGACCCGCGTGAAGTCACAGTAGTTCGCGGCGTTCTCGTATAGATTCCCGTCGGGATCATCGAACCAGCGCTTCAGGAAGTCGTCCTCGATGTCCTCGACGATGGTGTACAGACCTCGCTCGTCGTCGTCGATGCTGAGGTGGGTGTAGCCCACCCTCGGGGCGGGCAGATCGGCGGCCCGGAAGAAGCCCCAGTTCAGCACCTCGCTGGACATCATGGGGTCCAGGTCGATGTTGTGCAGGTTCACCCGGCGCAGCCCCTGAAAGCGCTGGGTGGGGACCTGGTAGGCGAAGTCGATCTTCAGCGAGGGCTTGTCGTCGATGGACTGGTAGGTGCTGGTGCCCTTGACGCGCACGCCGACGGGCCAGGCGAAGTCCTCGACGATCAGGTCGGCCGGCACCCACTCGTAGGGGTCGCTGCGCAGGTCCGAGCGGGCCGAGGAGCTCAGCTCGAGCGCCAGCGCGTGGATGCCCTCGTCGCGGAACAGATCCTCGATCTCGCCGGGGCCCTCGGGCAGCCGCTCGGTCTCCACCTCGGGCCAGGGCGTGCTCTCGCGCACCAGGGCCTCGGAGTCGTCCGTCGCCGAGGGCTGGGTGCAGGCCAGGAGCAGGGACAGATTCACGGCGATCCG
>CALGIB010000552.1 GCA_937915955.1 uncultured Pseudomonadota bacterium | reverse complement strand
AGCCCTTCACCGAGGTCGCGCGCGTCGTGGAGACCCCCATCGGGCGCATCCAGACCGTCTACTCCCGGATCGGCGACGTCTTCTCCTGGCTCTGCGTGCTCGCGGCCGCCGGCGGGCTGCTCGAGTCCTGGCGCCGCGCTCGAAGGAGCCAGGACGGCCCGGCGCCCTCGCCTGTCACACCTGCCTCGACCCCGTCGTAGTCCACGCCGAGAACTCCACCCATGGATCTCGACAAGAAGACCGACGAGGACCTCATGGTCTTGACCCAGCAGGGCAACGCCGCAGCCTACGAGGTGCTCTTCAAGCGCCACGACAGGGCGATCTACGGCTTCCTGCTGCGCAAGACCCGGCAGCCCGAGTACGCCAGCGAGCTCTTCCAGGAGACCTGGCTGAAGGTGCACCGAGGCCGCCACACCTACCGGCAGGGCCAGGCCTTCCGTCCCTGGCTCTACGGCATCGCCCTTAACGCCACCCGCGACGCGGGGCGGCAGGCCAGCCGCCGCGTCGACACCGTCGAGCTCAGCATCGACAAGCCCGTCGCGGCCGAGCGCCACGCTGACCGCCTGACCCTTGAGCAGGCCATCGATCTGCTCCCGGACACGCTCCGCGACGCCTTCCTGCTGGGGGCCGTGCACGGCCTGGACCACCGCGAGGTGGCCGAGCAGCTGAACATCTCCCCTGACAACGCCCGAGCCCGCATCAGCCGCGCTCGGAGCTTCCTCCGCGACCACCTGGGCAAGCACGCATGAGCGAGCACGACCCGGTCCTCGAGCACCTGCTGGGCCTCGGCCCCGACCCCGGAGTCGAGGCCTTGGCTTCGTTCGCCGAGGTCGAGCTGCCCCAAGGCCTCGCGGCGGACACCCTGGCCCTGGTCCAGGCCGAGCGCGACAGCGCCCCGGTCCCGGCCAACAGGCCGGGTGGTTGGCTCAAGTTCGTCGTCGCCGGTGTCGGTGTGGCCGCTGCTGCGCTGCTGGTCGTGCACGGGTCTCCTGACACCGGCGACGTCTCCTCGATGACGGCGCGGGGGCTGGAAGAGACCACGCCCGCCGTGGCCCTCAAGATGGCGGCCGACCGCGGCGGTGAGCTCGAACGCTTCCGGGACGACCAGACCTACGGGCCGGGCGACGTCTTGTACTTCCGCTACCAGGTCGACGGCCAGGGCTGGGTCAGCCTGGTCCACGCCAGCCCTCAGGGCCTGGTGGTGCTGACGCAGGAGCCCGTGGACGTGGGCGAGGCCGACCTGACCCACGCGGGGCAGCAGGTCCGCTGGCGCATCGAAGACGGCGACCCCGACGCGGTCTTCGCCCTGATCACCAGCAACGACCCCGTCGACGCCGCGGACTTGCAGACACAGCTCGCGGCTGGCCTGGAGTCCGGGCAGACTGTGGATCCCGGTGACCTCTGCGCTGCGGCAGAGCAGACCGGCCGACGCTGTGACGCCGTGCGCGTCACCACCCGCGAGGACACGCCATGAGCATGACGCTCGCTCTCCTCGCCTCCACCTGGGCTGGCGGGCTCGAGACCGGCGACAGCCGCCGTGACCTGGACGAGGTCTACAAGCCTCGTCGGGTGGCTCTGCTCATCGGCGTCGATCGCTACCAGGACCCCGATCTCACCCCGCTGAAGTTCGCGGCCAAGGACGCCCGCGACCTGGGCGCCGTCCTGGACGACGAGGCCTACGGCGACTTCGACAGGGTCATGACCATCACGGCGCAGACGGCCACCACGCGCGAGGGCATCGAGAAGGCCCTGCGCTTCGCCACCGCCGACCTGCAGCGCGACGACACCTTCGTGCTCTACATGTCCGGCCACGGCACCCTGACGCTGGACGCCGTCGACGGCACCCAGCTCTGGTTCCTGCCCAGCGATGGCCAGCTGTCCCAGGCCCGCGAGACCGGCATCGACGTGGCCTGGCTCGAGGACCAGGTCGCCGACGTGGCCGCGCGCCGGCGGGTGCTGATCATGGACACCTGCCACAACGGGCGTGAGGGCAGCCGCTCTCAGCTCAGCGGTGACGTGGCCTCGCGCCTGGATGGGCTCCGTGGCGAGGCGCCCGCACCTCGAGGCGCCCGCGAAGTCAGCGAGTCCGAGGCTCGGCTGTTCGCGGCCGAGTACTACCAGCCAGCGATGGAGGCGACCGAGCTCGCCAACGGCGTGTACACGCACTTCCTCATCGAGTCGATCAGCGACGGCGCGCGGCAGGCTGACCTTGACGGCGACGGCCTGGTGGACGTGGCCGAGGCCCACGACTGGGCCCGCGACAAGACGATGACCTACACAGGCGGCCTGCAGACGCCCCGGGCCGAGTACCGCATCGTCGGGCGCGAGGACATCTACCTGGCCGGCAACCAGGCCACGCGCACCGCCGCGGAGAGGGCCCTGATCGCCGCCACCGACAGCCTCCTGGCCAGCGCCCACGTGCTGGTCGACGGGCAGCCTCGAGGCGTCCTGCCCGAGGTCGTGGCGGTAGAACCCGGCACCCACACCATCGAGATCCGGGACGCCCAAGGGCGAACCCTGGCCAAGCGCGTGACGCACCTCCGGGCTGGAGAGACCTTGATGGTCGAGGACCTGATGCCCGACACCCGTCCGGCGGTCGAGGTCCTGGGGGGCGCCCTGCTCCGACACGGGCCGGGCGCGGACGCCTGGCACACCGGCGCCGCGGAGATGGAGCTCCGCCTCCGTCGGCCCGACATGGGCCCGGCCTGGTTCGAGCCCGACCTGCACGCCCGGCTCAACGGCTGGAGCGGGGACGTGGCGGCCGAGAGCGTGCCCGTCAACGCCGGCGCGGTCAGCCTGGGCATGGGCCTCTCGGCGCGCTCCCAGCGCCTGCCGATCAGCGTCGGCCCCAGCCTGGACGCGCTGGCTCAGTGGCGACGCTTCGAGGACTTCGACAGCAGCGGCCAGCAGGTCGACCACGCGCAGCTTCGACCCACCGTCGCGCTCGGCGGCGCCTCGGCTCTCCGCGTCCCCGTCGGGGACCGCTACCTGGTGGCCCGCTACGACCTGCGCTGGATCCCCTACAGCTACGGCGACCAGGACACCAGCTACACCCAGCACGGCCTGGCCATCGGCCTGGGAAGCCACCTGTAGCGCGGCTACACTGCCGCCGTGCTGTGCATCCTCCTCCTGGCCTGTGACCCCATCGAGCCAGGCACCGGCCTGTCCTCCGCGCCGGCCTCCGAGCCCGGCGCCGGGCGCCTGTCCGTCGACCGCGCGACCCTGGACTTCGGCACGATCAGCGTGATCGAGGACGGCCAGGCCCGTCAGACCCTCGAGGTCCGCAACACCGGCGAGTCCTCGCTGGTCATCGCCGGTCTGCACTGGACCGTCGGCGACGACGAGGCCTTCACCTCGGACGCGCCCGCCCTGCTGACCCTGGCCCCGGGGGCCGCCTACCCCTTCACGGTCACCTTCCAGCCGCCCACCGACGGCGACTTCGAGGCGTTGCTCTTCCCGAACGGCGAGATCGCGCTGGCGCTGACCGGCCGCGCCACCGCCCCCGTCGCTCGACTGCTCCCGGAGACCCAGGACCTGGGCGCGATCGCTGTGGGCTGCGAGCGCGCCAGCTCCCTGGTGCTGTTGAACGACGGCTCGGAGCCGCTGGAGATCCAGGACCTGGACGTCGTCGGCTCCGAGGCCTTCGTCGT
>CALGIB010000551.1 GCA_937915955.1 uncultured Pseudomonadota bacterium | reverse complement strand
AGCTCGAGACCGCCACCCACCGCATCCCGGTCGACCGGCTCCTGGACATCGAGCAGGCCCTGGTCTCGCTGGGTGTGCTCCGGAACACCGGGGAGCTGATGCGCTTGGTCGGCGAGGTGGTCACGCTCGCAGCACAGGGAGACGGGCCCGGCTCGACCCGCGAGGTCGAAGCGCTGGTCCGCGGCCTGCTGCGCCGCCCGGACGGCCCTGCCTAGCGCCCGATGGGGGAGCTCCGGGGAGGCCCTGATCTTCGATTTGCTAGACAGCTTGCTAGACAGCTCGCTCTTGACGCGTCCCCAGACGTCAGAACCCCCGCCAGCGGAAGCTGACGGGGGCCCGATCGAGAGATGGTCGGGGTGACTGGACTCGAACCAGCGACTTCCTGCCGTACGTCCTTGGCCCGCCGTGCACGGCGGACCAAGGCTTTCGCCCAGCCTCGCCTACGGCTCGGCCGCCCAAGCAGCGCCGACCCTTCGGGTCGTCGGAGCTCCACGAACAGGAACCACCCCTTCGACCCCGATACCCCAGAGCGGGAGAGCCCCGCCTCGCGGCGGGGCTCAATGGTCGGGGTGACTGGACTCGAACCAGCGGCCTCCTGCTCCCGAAGCAGGCGCGCTACCACCTGCGCTACACCCCGGCGGGCCCGGTACTTAGCCACCGCCATGGAGCGGGGCAAGGCCGACGCTGAAAGCCCCCGCGGTTCCCGCCAACGCCGACGACGACCGGGCGCTCGTTCTCGTCGCGGTGGGCTCCGGGGTACCCTCTGACGGTGCTCACTCCCCGCGACACCGCGGTCGTCCTCGGTCTCGGCGCCGCGGCCGCCCTGCTGCTGAGCTGGCCGCTCCCGCTCCACCTCGACACGCACGTCCTGCACCCCAGCATGGACCCGGACGTGCAGTGCGGGTTGTGGTGGCCCTCAGCCTTCGTGGACTCGGTGCTGGCCGGGCAGGACCCGTTCTTTCGACCTGAGCTGGGCTGGCCCGAAGGCCAGGACGTGCGCCTGCTCATCTGGAACTTCTGGCTCCAGCTGCTGCTGTTCCCGGTCTACGCGCTGCTGGAGCCCGTGGCGGCGATGAACGTGACCGCCCTGCTCGCCGTCGTCGCCAACGGGGCAGCCTGCGCGCTCGCCGGCTGGTGGGCCACCGGCAAGCGCGAGTCGGCGCTGGCAGGTCTGGCCGTGGGAGCGCTGACCATCTTCGGGCTGTTCGAGGCCGCAGCGGGCCGACCCGAACAAGGCTGGTGGGCCCCGATGGCGGTCTACCTCGGAGCCCTCCTGCGCCTTCGGCGGCTGCCCGGCGACCGCCTCGCGCTGGCGGTGGCGGCGGTCTCGCTGGCCATCGCGGGCGCGACCTACTGGTTCTACGCCATCTTCCTCGGGGTCGCGACGGTGGCCTGGCTGGGCTGGAGGGTGGCCACGCGCGACCTCGATCGCCGAGGCCTGCTCGACCTGGTGAAGGTGGCGGCGGGCTCGATCGTGCTGGTGCTGCCCTTCCTCGTCCCGCTGGTCAGCGCGCTCTCGCAGCAGGACTCGGACTACAGCGTGCTGCGCGACACGATGGACACGGTCGCGCAGCAGGCCCGGGCGGCGCTGGCCTTCCCCCATGCGCTGGCCGGCCGGGCCTCCGGAGGGGTGCGCAACCCCGCGACGGCGCTGCCCGTCTGGACGATCCCCCTGCTGCTGGCCGGGCTGGCCTTCAGGGACTCGCGAGGCCTCAGCCTGGTCGGGCTGCTCGGCGTGACGCTCTGCTTCGGGCCGCACCTCGTCGACAGCATGGGCGTGCCCTTCATGGACCTGCACATCCCGCTGCCGCACGCGGCGCTCAACGCCCTCCCCGGCTTCTCGCGGTTCTGGTGGCCCTACCGCTGGATCCCGCTGGTGCTCACCTTCGCGGCGCCGGTCGCCGGCCTGCTCATCGCGCGCTTCAAGCACCCCACGGTGCCCCTGCTCCTCTTCGCCAGCGTCGCCATGCTCGACAGCAAGCTGCTCCTGCAGAACTCGGGCCTCGGCGTCCATCAGGTCGAGGTCCCGCGCGTGCTCGCCGCCCTCGCCGACGAGCCCGGCACGCAGCCCGTCATCGCCTGGCCCATGCCGATCGCGGAGAACGGCCTGGTGGGGCTCGTGCCCTTCCACAAGCAGCCCATCGACTCGGGCCTGGCCTGGACCGAGACCTCCGACCTGCGCAGCGCGGCGTGGCAGCATCGCCTCGAGACCGTGCCGCTGTTCATCGGGCTCAACGACATCCAGAACAAGGGCTCGACGCGGCAGCTGATCCGGGGCCCCGAGGACACGGCCGGCTTCCGCTGGGTCGTGGTGTTCCTCCCCGAGGAGGAGCAGGTCGACAACCTGACCCGGTGGCTGGGGCCGGCCGCCGAGCGCAGCCCGTCCTTCACGGTCTGGGCGGTCCCCGAGTGAAGGCGTGGCAGCGCTGGAGCCTGTGGCTGTTGCTGGCAGGCTCACTGGCGGTGGCCTGGACCTGGCCCCTGGCCATCGAGCTGGACGACCACCTCATCGGCAAGCCCTTCGACCCCGACATGCAGTGCGGGCTGTGGTGGCCCCGCGCGGTTGCCGACAGCCTGCTCGCCCTCGAGGACCCCTTCTGGCGGCCCGAGCTGAACTGGCCGACCGGGCAGGACGTGCGCCTGCTGGTCTGGAACCTCGGCGCGCAGCTGGTCACGCTCCCAATCCAGGCGCTGGCCCGACCCGTCGCGGCGCTCAACCTGGCGACCTTCCTGGCGCTCACGCTCAACGGCCTGGCCTGCGCCTGGGCGGGCTGGCGCGCGACGAAGGACGAGGCCGCCTCGGTGGTCGCGCTCGCAGTGGGCGCCTGCTCGGCCTACGCCTTCTGGGAGGCCGGCAGCGGCCGCATCGAGCAGGGGCTGTGGGCGCCCGTCGCGGTGTACCTCGGGGCCCTGCTCTGGCTGCGGAACTCGCCCGGACACAAGGGCGCGCTGGCGCTGGCCGGAGCGTCCCTGGCGGCGGCGGGGGCCATCTACTGGTTCTACGCCTACTTCCTTGGCATCGCGACGCTGGCCTGGGCTCTGCCGAGGCTGCGTGAGCCTCGCCGACTCCTCGAGTACGCCGGCATCGGCGGCCTGGCGCTGCTGCTCGTGGCGCCGCTGGTGGTGCCCATCGCCGCGGCCCTGAGCGAGCAGGGCAACGAGTACAGCTCGATGCTCGCCAGCCTGGACCCGATGCGCCAGAAGATGGCGGCCAGCCTGGAGCTGCCCAACGCGCTGCTGCTGGGCCGGACCCAGGATCCGGCTCGCAAGGTACCGCTGCTGCTGATCCCCGCTGCTCTGGTGGCCCTGCGCTGGAGGCCCCTCAGAGGCCCGGCGCTGTGGACCCTGCTGGCGCTGCTCATGGCGCTCGGCCCCATCGCGGTGGCCTACCGAGGCGCGCCACTGGTGCTCGCGGGCTCGCCCCTGAAGCTGCCGGGCGGACTGCTCGAGTGGCTGCCGGGGTACGAGCGGTTCTGGTGGCCCTATCGCTGGCTCGCGCTGGCGCTGCCGGGGCTGGCGGTGGTGCTGGCCGGGCTGGTCGCGCGGCTGCCTCGCGGGCGC
>CALGIB010000550.1 GCA_937915955.1 uncultured Pseudomonadota bacterium | reverse complement strand
AGGCCCCACCCCAGGGCCTCGGAGGGCCGACTCAAGGTGCTGCGCCGAGGCCCCAAGGCCCGCAAGGCGCGCATGGCGGTGCTGGTAAGCCACGCGGGGGTGCGCGGCGGCACCCAGGAGCTGCTGGGTGCCTGGGGTCTGCGGCCCGAGCAGCGTCCGGACCTGGTGTTCTGGTTCTTCGACCGGCGGGGTTCGCTGGAGCCGGGCAACCCCCAGCACGTGCTGGACCTGCTGGAGACGGCCAGCCTGGCCCGCGACGAGGGCCTGGAGCTGGGCCTGCTCTGCTACAGCGCGGGACTGATCCCCGCCCTCGGCGCGCTGGGCGAGCTCGACCCGGCCTGGCTGATCGACACCGAGGGCCCCGCGGACCGGCGCAGCCTCGTGCCTCGCTCGGACGAGGCCGACGAGCAGGGTCACCTCAGCTGGCTGGACGACCCGGAGCTGGACCGCTTCGAGCCCTGGCGGCTCCTGCCCCGCCTGCGCGCGCCCTACCACCGCCTGCAAGCGCGCCGCGACCACCAGCACGGCCCCTGCGCCCTGCACGCCAAGGTCCTGCTGGACGTGGCTGTACAGCCCTTCCTGAACGGCCAGCCCTGGACCGGAGAGCTGCCGGAGCTGCCGAGCAGGCTGGACCTGGCCGCGGCCCTGAGCTCACTCGTCGAACGGTGAGTCCTCGCTCCACTCGGGGCCCGGGGGCGAGCCCCCGACCAGCAGCTCACCGTCCGTGGCGTTGCCCGAGTGATCCCCCAGGACGGTGCCGGTGCCCTCGTCGAAGTGGTAGAGCCCAGCCGTGCTCTCGTCGGCGGCGAAGCGCCGGGTCATCGGCGTGAAGGGGCCCTCGTAGCGCATCACCGTGCTGACCCGGAGCTCGTCCACGGAGCCCGCCAGGCTGGGGTTCTGCAATCCCAGGTCGTGCTTCTCGGCCCCGATGACCAGGTAGGGGTCGTTCTCGCAGGGCTGGGGGTTGGCCTCGGGGCCGCAGTCCGTGGCCGGCGTGGCGTCGTCCGGCACGCTGATGTCGCCGGTGGGCCCGTAGGTGACCGCCTCGATCCTGCCGTCCACGAAGAGCCAGATCTGCCCGGTGGTGGCGCTGCGCTGCAGCGCGACGTGGTGCCAGCTGTCGTCCAGCACGCTGGTGCCCGCGCAGACGAGCGCGCTGTCGCGGCCCAGGCCGACGTGGACGTAGGGCTTGCCGGAGAACAGCGCGATCCCGTAGCCGTCGCCCACCTTGCGCGTCGCATCGAGCACCACGTGGCCGGCGTTCCAGTCGGTCGTGCCGACGCAAGGAAGCTCCGGGGCGGCGTTGTCCGAGGACGAGCCCTTGATCCAGAGCTCGACGGTGAGCTCCGCAGCGCCGACGTCGAGGGCGGGGCCGGCCTCGGTGCTCTTGGGGTTGTCGAGCTCGATCCGGACGCGGTCGAGGTTGTCCCGACCGTAGGCGTAGAAGCGCAGCGAGCCGTCCTCGCCGCCGGTGTCCGGGGCCGAGTCGTGGCTGCTGTCGTCGGTCGCGAGCACGCCGTCGTCGGTGGGCGCTGGGCTGTCGTCGCCGGCGGTGCGCTGGGTCTTGCAGGCGGTCAGGATCAGGAGGAAGGAGAGCATGACCAGTGCATATCACCGCCCCCGGCGGCGGAGCACCAAGAGGCCCAGCAGCCCCAGCAGACCAGCCCCCGCGCCGGCCTGACAGCTGCCCCCGCTGCGCCAGGTCCGGGGCCCGAGCGCGCCGGTGTCGCCGGAGTCGTCGATGTCCGCGGTGTCCCCGGCCGAGGGCTCCAGGCCGATGTCCTCCGACCCCGGCCCGCCGTAGGTGCCGATGTCGGAGCGCCCACCCCAGGGGTCCGTCAGCGCCGGGTCTCCGCGATCGATGACCGGCGAGTCCCCCAGCGGCATGGGCGGGTCACAGGCGAGGGGGTCGAGGCCGAGCGCCCAGGTCGGCTCCTCGTCCAGCACGATGCCCTCGCCCGCGAGCAGGTCCTCGCCGCTGACGTCCTGCGCGTTGCCCCAGAACAGGCTGTAGACGACACGGTCCACGTGGCTCTCGTCGTCCACGATCAGGCCCAGATCCGAGCCCTGGAACAAGGCGTTGACGACGCTCAGATCCTGGGCGCCCTCGACCTTCACGGCCACCTGCTCGTTGTCGATCAGGCTGACGTTCTCTAGCTTCAGGGTGCCGTCCTGGCTGAGCAGGGTGGCCGGCCCGGAGCTGGCCTGCACGGTCGTGTTCTGCAGGGTCAGCTGGCCGCCCTCCGCCCAGATGTCGCCCTCGTACTGGCCCGTCGGTCCGCAGATCATGCTGCGCTTGATCTCGACGACGCTGCCGACGAGGCGCATCGAGCCGCCGCCCTCGGCGCGGTCCCCGCCCAGCAGCGCGCTGCCATAGATCTCCATCGAGCCGCTCTCGAGGTAGAGCAGGGATCCGCCGGTGCTCCCCTGGCTGGTGTAGTCGTCCAGCCTCAGCTCGCCGCCCTTGGCGTAGATCTCGCCGTCCTGGGAGCCGTTGCCGTCCGCGGTCACCCCGGACAGGGTGAGGGTCCCCGCGCCGGCCGACACGTCCCAGTTGACCAGCGCGCCGCGGGGGGCGTAGAGGCCCTCGAAGCGCCCGCCGGTCACCACGATGTCGTTGCGCCCGCCCTGGCTGGTGGCCTGGATCGCGCCCATCTGCGAAGTGGACAGCACGCTCACGTCCTGGAGCGCGACCGTGTAGAGATCGGCGCCGCCGACGTGCACGTTGAAGAGGAAGTTCGTGCCCGAAGCGGCGGGCTCGATGTCCAGGAACGACACGTCCTTCAGGGTCAGGTCGGCGTCCTCGACCCAGATCGGGCCGTAGCTGGAGAAGCCCTCGAAGCTGCTCTCCTCCATGACCACCGAGCCACCCTGGAGGACCAGCGCGTGGTCGCGGTTGACGTAGGCGTAGGAAGCGCCGCCGCTGCTGAAGGAGCTCGAGGAGCTGCGGATCGTGAGCTTCGAGAGGACCAGGTTGGTCGCGCCCGTGACGCGGATCGGCTCGATCTCGGAGCCCTCGCCCTCGCCTCGAATGGTCAGGTCGTCGATCTCGATCCAGATCCCGGCCGTCTGGGGCTCGTAGTTCTCGGCGATGACGATGACGTCGCCCGGCTGCACGATCTGGAGCAGGCTCGGGAGCAGGACGCGCCCCTCGTCGGGGCCCACGCGGTACTCCTCGGCCGAGGCCAGGGCGATGAGGGTCAGCAGCACTAGGCCAGTCTATTCGAGGTCCACCAGGACCTGCCCCCCCTCGACGACGTCGCCGGGCGCGCAGCGGAGGGCCAGGACCACGCCCGGCGTCGGCGCCTTCAGCGGCATCTCCATCTTCATGGCCTCCAGCACGACCAGGACCTGGCCCGCCTCGACCTGCTGTCCGGCTTGCACCTCGACCCGCACGACCTTGCCCGCCATCGGCGCGGTCAGGCCGCCTTCGTCCCCGGCTGCGTCCGGATCCGGGAAGCGCGCGTCCCGGGCCAGGAAGGCCTCGCCCTCGGGGCTGCGCACCCACCAGCCCCGATCGGTCGGCACCACCCGCACGCGGCGGCGGCGATCCCCGTGGTCGAGCCAGCCGCCTTCGAGGCGCGCGGGCTGGCCCTCGATGAAGAGCTGGTCGCCACGCTGGGACCAGCGCAGGGTCTGACCGGCGACGCTCTGCTCGGCCTCACGCAGGGGGCTGTTGCGCCAGCCCAGAGGCACCGCGGGGAGGCGCGGTCGGGGCCGGGACAGCAGCTCTGCCAGGCAGGCCACGCGCATCTCCTGATCCACCGGGGGGCGCTCGAACCTCTGCTGCTCGAGCCAGCCGGTGTGCACCCGGGCCTGGACGAAGTCGGGGTGCTGGATCACCCGCTCGAGCAGGTAGCGGTTGTGCACCACACCCAGGACGCTGAGCTCTCGCAGGCTGCGCAGCAGCCGCAGGCGAGCCTCCTCGCGGGTCCTGCCCCAGGCGACGAGCTTGCCGAGCATCGGGTCGTAGTCCGTACCGATCACCTGTCCGATTCGCAGGCCTCCGTCCCAGCGCTGCGGTGTCTTCAGGTCGAGCACCGCGCCGGTCTGGGGCAAGTAGTCCTTGGCGGGGTCCTCGGCGTAGAGGCGCACCTCGATCGCGTGCCCGATGGGGGCCTCGGGTACGGGCGGCACAGCCCCGCCGCGGGCGATCTCGACCTGCGCCTCGACGAGGTCCAGGCGGGCGACGAGCTCGGTGACCGGGTGCTCGACCTGCAGCCGTGTGTTCATCTCGAGGAAGTAGAACGCGCCGTCCTCGCCGAGCAGGAACTCGACGGTGCCCGCGCCCACGTAGTCGACGGCCTGGGCGGCGATCACCGCGGCCTCGCAGAGTCGTGCCCGGAGCCCAGGGTCCACCGAAGGGCTGGGCGCCTCCTCCAGCACCTTCTGATGACGGCGCTGGACCGAGCACTCGCGCTCGAAGACCGAGACGACCCGGCCGTGGCTGTCTCCCAGGACCTGCACCTCGACGTGCCGGCCGCGCTCGACGAAGCGCTCTAGGAAGACCCGCTCGTCGCCGAAGGCCGAGCGAGCCTCGCGCATCGCCGCGGCCCTGGCAGCCTCGAAGTCGCGGGGATCGCGGACCATCCGCATGCCCTTGCCGCCGCCCCCGGCCGCGGCCTTGATCAGCAGGGGGAAGCCCACCTGGTCGGGCTCCTCGCCCCCGGGGACCACGGGCACGCCGGCCTCGATCATGGCGGCCCGCGCGGCCACCTTGTCGCCCATCACCCGCATCGCGTGGGGGCTGGGCCCGATCCAGACCAGGCCCGCGTCCAGCACGGCCTGGGCGAAGGCGGCGTTCTCGGCCAGGAAGCCGTAGCCGGGGTGCACGGCCTGAGCCCCGCTGGTGCGCGCGGCCCCCAGCACCTTGGCCACGTCGAGGTAGCTCTCCTGAGGACTGTGGCCGCCGATGAACACGGCTTCGTCGCAGGAGCGCGCGTGCAGGCTGTCCCGGTCCGGGTCCGAGACGAGCGCGACGGTGCGCAGGCCCAGGGCCTTGCAGGTGTCGGCGACGCGGACGGCGATCTCGCCCCGATTGGCGATGAGGACGGAGTCGAACATCAGTGTCGAAACACTCCCCAGGAGGTGGTGCCCTCGAAGGGCTGGTTCGCGCAGGCGGACAGCGCGATGCCCAGCGCGGTGCGCGTGTCTCGCGGGTCCAGGATGCCGTCGTCCCAGATCCGCGCGGTCGCGAACCAGGCCGACGACTCCTTGTCGATCTGCTGCTGGATCATGGTCTGCATGAAGCCCAGCTGCTGCTCGTCGACCTCGACGCCCTTGCGGGCGGCCGAGGCGCGCTTGAGGATGCCCAGGACCCCCGAGAG
>CALGIB010000549.1 GCA_937915955.1 uncultured Pseudomonadota bacterium | reverse complement strand
CGCCGCAGCTCGCGCTGCTCGTCGCTGGCCACGTAGAGCTCCAGCACCCCGTCGCCGTCCAGGTCGCCCGGCTGCACCGCGTGCTCGAAGCCCGAGCTGGTCTGCTCGAAGCGGGTCACCGTCCAGGCCTCGTCGCTGTCCAGGTCGGCGGCGGGCACGATGTGGAAGATGCCGGCCTTCATCGCCGCCGCGACCAGCTCCTGCTCGCCATCCCCGTCGAAGTCACCGGGGACGAGGAAGCGGGTCTGACGGTCCTCGATGCTGGCCACCGCGCGGTGGCTCCAGGTGCCGTCGGCGCCGAGGCGGTAGAGGCGGACCTCGACCGGGTGCTTGATCTGCTTGTTCTCGTCGATCTCGGCCTCGTTGACGACGAAGACCTCGCTCTTGCCGTCGCCGTCCAGATCGACGACGGTGATCTCCTTGGCGTGGGTGCCCTGGTCGAAGGGCTGCACCCAGCTCCGCACGTACTCGGTGCCGCTCCAGGAGTACATCGCCACGCCGCCGGACTGGCTGGCGTTGGCCTTGTTCCGGTCACTGGGGGTCACGAAGAACTCGAGCTTGCCGTCGCCGTCGATGTCGCCGATCTCGACCTCGTGCACGAAGGTGTCGGGCCGCGCGTCCATCTCGGTCACCGTGGCCTCGCCCACGCCGTCCCACTCGACGACCGCGACGACGCCGCCGTCGTGGGTCGCGATGACGAACTCGTCCACGCCGTCCCCGTCCACGTCACCGATCTCGATGTCGCGCAGGCGGTTGAACTTTCCGCCCCAGCCCTCTTCCTTGAACCAGATGGTCCTCTGGCTCCAGGCGCCGTCGGCGAAGGTCCAGTGCTTGAAGTAGGGGCCCTCGGCGCCGATGGTCAGCACGCCGCCCTGGTAGGGCACGGCCTTGTGGAACACATTGCTGTCCGGGTCCTCGAGGCGGGTGTAGCCCCAGGTGCCCTCGGTCTCGCGCCAGATGTCCAGGCGCGCGGGGCCCGGGTTCGGCATGCCCTTGGCGTCGGTCCAGAACCAGGCCTGGGCCAGCAGCAGGGCGGGGCGAGGCTGCCCCTCCAGGGGCTGCACGGTGGGCTCGGGAGCGGCGTTGGGGTCCTTGGGGACCTCGGCCTTGGCCTCGACCTTGGGGGTCACGGGAGCCTGGGGCTCCTCGTCGCCACAGGCCACCAGCGCAGCACCCAGGCCCAGCGCCGCGACAGCGGCGATTCCAGCGATTCGCATCCAGCTACTCCTCGTCATCTGTAGAACCCTCGGCGGATATCGGCCGCGACCGCCGCCGGCCAACCGGCCTGGCGACACCGTCCTCTACCCGGTGAGGCCCCTCGCCCTCCTCCCAGACTCTGAGCACATCGTGTGCAGCTCCGACGAGCAGCTGGTCGTTGGGCACCTCCGAGCCGTAGCCCAGCTCGACGCGGCCTCCGACCTTGGCGCGGTGACCGATGGCCACGCCCAGGAAGTGCTGGCCCGTGCTGACCCGGTGACCTCGGTGCATCACCTTGATCGGCGCCGCGAACGAGAGGTCGTAGAACATCGCGCTCCAGGCCACGAAGGCCTCGCGACCCAGGATCGAGGCCTGGTGGCCCCAGCCCGGAGACAGGAAGGCGCCCGGATAGAGCACGCACAGGATGGCCGTGCCGCGACGCTCGACCTTGGCGCCGGCGCCCAGGACCGAGGCGTTCACGATGGCCTTGCCGCCGACGATGCTGTCGTCGCCCAGCACCGAGCCCCGGACCACCGCGTAGGGGCCGACGCTGACGCGGTCGCCCAGGACCGAGGCCTCGACCAGCGCGGTGGGGTGGATGTCGCAGTCCACGCCCTTGGAGGTGAGCGCCTTGGCCAGGCCGTAGCGGTTCAGCGAGCGGGCCTTGAGCAGCAGCCAGAGCACGCCCCAGATGTGCCTCACCCAGCCCCAGCCGCGGAACTTGCGCTGCTCGCGCTGGATGGTGCAGGTCATCGCCAGCCAGTTCACCCGCAAGATGTGGGACCAGTGGTCCAGCTGGTGCACGCCGGCGTCGCTGACCGGGATGGCCTCGGGCATGGCGTGGGCCATCGCGGGGTGCCCCCTGGGCGGCGCTTGCTCCTCGAAGTCCAGCTCGATCTCGGCGGCGGGCACGTCGAAGCCCGGCTCGCTGCCGGCGGGCAGCAAGGCGATCTCGTACAGGCCCGGCTGCTCCAGGTCCTGCAGCGCGGCGTTGAGCTCCAGCCAGCGAGGGTGCCGGTTCTGGAGGCGCGCGGGGGCCCGGGCCTGGTCGACGAAGCGCCGGATCAGGCCTCGGGTGAACCAGGTCCGGTCCGAGACGCAGAGGTAGTCCTCGTCACGAGGGGGCGAGGACACCAGCTCGTGCCCCAGCGCCCCTAGCTCTTCGGCCCGGTAGGCGGACAGGTCGCGGCCCAGGATCTGGACCTCGTCCATGGCGTCGAGGAAGGGAGGGATGCGCTGGCCCGAGGGCAGGACGTAGACCTTCACGGGCGTGACCTCACAGCAGCTCGGCCTCGATGTCCCGGGCGATCCAGGCCGAGCCGATCTCCCGCGCGTCCGCCAGGGCCTGGTCGAGCAGCGCCCTCGCCTCGCCCTCCCGGCCCAGCTTCCGCAGGATGCGCGCCCTGAGCCAGCGGCCGACCACCCAGGTCTCCTCGTCGCCGAGCTTGCGCGCCCGGTCCGTGGCGCTGCCCAGCTGGGCCAGGCCGCCGCTGGAGTCCTCGCGCAGGGCGGTCAGGTAGCCGAGGTAGACCTCGTTGAGCGCGACCTGGCGCTCGAGGCCGGTCTCGCGAGCGAGGTCCCGGGCCTCGAGGAATGCGGCGTGGGCCCGGCCGAGGCGATTGAGCCGCAGGTGGGCGTCGCCGATGTTGTGCAGGTTGATGACCAGGCCCTGGCGGTAGCCGCTGCCCCGGCGCACATCGAGCGCCATGCGGAACCAGAGCAGGGCCGCCTCGTAGCGACCGAGCGCGTGCAGCGCGATGCCCAGGTTGTTGTAGATCCGCCCCTGGAGGATGCGGTCGCCGCTGTCCTCGGCCAGCTCGCGGGCCTTCTCCAGCCAGACCCAGGCCTGCTCGGGGCGGTCGTCCCGGATGAAGCGGTTGCCCAGCCCCAGGTGGGCCGTGGCCGCGCTGGCCGAGTCCTGGGCCAGGTCCAAGGCCTCTCGGAGCAGGTCCTCGGCCTGGGCGTAGCCGCCGGTGCTGCAGGCCAGGCCGGCCAGATCCGTCAGCAGAGCGACCTGCGAGGTCACCGCGCCGCCGAGCCGAGCCTCGGCCAGGCCCTGCTCGAAGCTGGCCCGCGCCAGCACCGGGCGCCCCAGCGCCGAATAGACCCGCCCCAGGGCCAGGTAGCAGCGCATCTCCAGGTCGGCCGAGCCGCTCTCCGCGGCCAGCTCCAGCGCCAGCTGCATGTGCCGCTGGGCCTTGGGGGTCAGCCCCAGGAGGTAGGCGATCTCGCCCGCCTCGAGGTGCAGCATCGCCTCGCCGCGCATGGAGCCCCTGTCGTCTCCAGCGTCCTCGAGCCAGGCCACGCCGCGCTCGTAGCACTGCAGGGCCCGCTCCAGGAAGGCGCCCTTGCGGTGCTGATCCCCGGCCCACTTGGTGTAGCGCGCCGCGTCCAGCAGGCGCCCGCAGGCCGCGCAGTGACCGGCCAGCGCGTCGTAGTGGGCCTCGAGGCGGCCGGCGTAGAGGCGCTCCATGCCCTCGGCGACCAGGCGGTGGTGGTCCCGCAGCGCCACCCCCAGGATGCTGCGCCGCACGACCTGCCAGACCATGTGCGAGGCGAAGCCGTACAGGCCCTCGCCCTCGGCCTGGATGAGCCCGGCCTCGCGCAGGTCCTTGAACAGGGGCTCGGCCTCCTCGATGCCCGCGGCCTCGGCGACCAGGGCCGAGGAGAAGCTCAGCCCGACGGTGGCCGCGATCTGCAGAGCGCCCTTGCTGGCCCCCTCCAGGCTGTCGACGCGGGAGGTGATCAGGCCCTCGAGCGTGGGCGGCAGCAGAGGCTCGCCGCTGGGCTCGTCGTAGACGGCGCGGCGCCCCTCGAAGCGGACCAGGCCACGCTGCTGCAGCGCCTTGACCAGCTCGACGATGTAGAGCGGGTTGCCGCTGGCGCTCCGGTCGATGAAGGCCACCAGGCGCGGGTCGACGTCCCGGGCCGCGAGCACGTCCCGGATCAGCAGGGTGCGTGCGTGCTGGTCCAGCGACGAGAGCCGGATCTCCTCGGTGGGCGTGGGCAGCTGCCCGGGGGACTTGCGGCCACGCCAGGTCAGCAGCCACAGCACGCGGCGTCCGGCCGAGGCGCGCACGAGGTGGCTGAGGAGCTGCCGCTCGAAGGCCGGCATGTACTGCAGGTCCTCGAGCACGAGCAGCGCGGGGCGGTCCGCGGCCAGGCCACGGATGAAGCTGGCGCCGGCGCCGTAGATGTCCTCCTTGCTGGGCTGCCGCTCGCCGCCGAGCGCGAAGAACTCGCCCAGGGTGGCCACGTCGGCCTCGCTGACGCCCAGCTCGGTGAGGCGGCTCAGGCGGGAGCGCTGGAGCTCCGGCTCGTCGTCCACCTCCAGCCCCAGCACGGCGGCGACGATGTCCCGGAAGGGCGCCAGCGGCCGATCGTTGCCGTAGGGGTAGGCCCGCGCGACGTAGCAGGGCACCCGCGCCCGCCGCGCCAGCTCGGAGAGCTCCCGCACCAGCCGGGTCTTGCCGACGCCCGCCTCGCCCGAGACCCCCAGCACGCCGCCGCGACCCTCGGCCAACCCGGTGATGGCCTGGGCGAGCATCTCGAGCTCGCCGGAGCGACGAATCCAGCGGCCTCCGGGGCCTCCCCGGGCCCGACGGCGGCGACCGACCAGCACGAAGGTGGCCAGCTCCTGCCGACGCCCCTTCATGCGGATCCGCGGGCCCGGCTCGAAGCGCCAGCGGTCGCCGGCCTGCGAGGCCGCCAGGTCGCTCACCCGGAGCTCGCCGGGGTCGGCCAGCGCGGCCAGGCGCCGGGCCAGCTTCACGACGTTGCCCCGGGGCACGTAGGCCAGCTCGTCCTCGGTGCCCGAGATCGCCACCTCGCCCTTGTGAAGCCCCATGGCCAGCTCCACGGGCTGACCCTTTCGGCGCAGGCGCTGCACGGCGCGCAGCAGGTCCTGGGCGCAGCCCAGCGCCCGGTCCAGGTCGTCCTCGAGCGCTCGCGGGACGCCAAACAGCAAGGTCAGGGTGTCGTGACCTGGCCGGTCGAGGAAGGCGTCGTAGCGCTCGGCGACGCGGCGCACCGTGGCCAGCACCTTGTCCTGCTGCCGCAGCATCTCCTCGGGCTCGACCAGCTCGCTGGCGTCCGTGAGGCTGACGATTTCGGCGACCAGCACCGAGAC
>CALGIB010000548.1 GCA_937915955.1 uncultured Pseudomonadota bacterium | reverse complement strand
GAGCGCTCCGGCGGTGACCGCCGAGGCCTTCCGCCGGCGGCTCGAACAGGTGGGGGAGCGCCTGCAGACCCTGCTGCTCGTGGATCGCGAGACCGGGCGGCCCGCCGCGGGCTTCACCTTCAGCGAGATCGTCCGCGGCTGCTTCAAGAGCGCCTATCTGGGCTACAGCGCGCTGCGCCCCTTCGCGGGCACCGGCCGCACCCGCGAGGGGCTGAACCTGGCTCTCAGCTACGGCTTCGAGCACCTGGATCTGCATCGCGTCGAGGCCAACATCCAGCTTGGCAACGAGGCCTCGATACGCATGGTGAAGCGAGCGGGCTTCGAGCTCGAGGGCCTGTCCAAGGGCTACCTCTTCATCGACGGCGCCTGGCGGGACCATCAGCGCTGGGCCCTTCGTGAGGAGATCTGGCGCCGCTAACGCTTCTTGCGGGCCTTCTCGAGCGCCGCGGCGTCCACGCCGAGGGCCTTGAACATCTTCTCCTCCTGCCATCGCTGGAAGACCTTCAGGTGGCGCTCGGCCGCGTAGCGCCCGGTCGTCAGGTAGACGAAGGCGCGCAGCGGGGTGGCGGTGGCGTGCGCGGGGATCTCGCGGTGGGCCTGCCAGAAGAAGCCGTCCACGCTGCGGTTGTTGCCGTACCAGTAGCGAGCGAGCCGCAGGTAGGCCTTGTACTGGCGGCGGAGCGAGTCCTCGTAGCTGCCCCAGTCTCCGGTGAGGGCCGAGGTCGCCGCCGCGAAGCCGCTGCGGATAGCGAAGTCCACGCCTCCGCTCAGGATGGGGTCCACGAAGCAGGCGGCGTCCCCGAGCAGGGCGTAGCCCTCGCCACAGAAGGCTGTGTTCGTGAACGACCAGTCCTTGGCGAAGCGGAGCTCCCCGTCGACCTGCTCGCGCTTGCAGGGGAAGGCGCCCTCGATGCGCTCCCAGAAGCGCTCAGCGGAGAGCAGGCCCTTCTCCTTGTAGACCAGGCCCACGCTGGTCCGCGTGGCCGACACCGGGATGAACCAGGCCCAGCCCTCGGGCACGGTGACCACCCACTGGACGTGGCGTCCCAGGACCCCTGGGACACCGCCGGCCCCCTCGACGTAGGCGTAGGTCGCGCTGCAGCGCAGATCCTGGACCATGCGCAGCGTGCCCAGGTCTCGGCCCAGCAGGCAGCGCTGGCCGCTGGCGTCCAGGACGAGATCGGCGGGCTCGAAGCTGCCGTCGACCAGCTCGACCCCGCGGCGCCCTTCCAGCTGCACGGAGCGGACCTCGACGCCCTCGCGGACCTCGGCGCCCTGGGCCTCAGCTGCCCGCAGCAGGAGGGTGTCGAAGCGCGCTCGGTCCACCTGCAGTGCGCTCTCGAAGTCGCCCGCCAGCAGCTCGGCCTCGGTCTCGGGGAGGGCCCGCTCGAGGCGCTCGTCGAAGAGCACGGACCAGGGCTCACGCGACTCGCCCCAGACGTAGACGGCCCCGAACTTGTTGGCGAAGCCCTGCGATCTCAGCTCCTCGCCAAGGCCCAGGTGCTCGTCGAGGAGCTCGAGGCTGGCGGGCTGAAGGCTCTCGCCGACGTGGTGTCGTGGGAAGCGCGCCTTCTCCAGCAGGAGGACGTCCACACCCTGCTGGGCCAGCAGGCCCGCCGCCGATGCCCCGGCCGGACCCCCGCCGACGATGACGACCCTCATGCCAGAGCTCCATGCAGGGTGCTGAGATCGTTCAGGAGCCGTTGTCCGCTCGGGCTGGCCTCGGAGTAGGTCTCCAGGATCTCGAGCGAGCGGGCGTTGGTGTCCAGGACCTGCTGCTTGCGCACCCGAAACTCAGGTCGCTGGGCCAGGGGGTGCCCCGCCTCGGCCAGGCCCTGGTGGAGCTGGGCCACCGGCACGAAGGCGTGGGCCGCCAGCATCACCCCCATGAGCGGACGCATGTCGGGACGAACGGGGGACTCGGTCCACAGAGACTGGCCGTTGTGGAGCACCGGGTCCAGCCAGCTCAGCAGGTTGAGCTTGCTGTGCTGTGCCTCGTGCACGAGGGCCTCGGCCATCGTGACGGGGTCGGGGTGAAGGGTCAGCCAGACGATGCCGGGGGCCTCGCGGTAGCTCGCTGACAGGTGCTTCTCGGGCTCGTAGCCGACGGGCACCAAGCGGCGCAGGTAGGCGGGCATCTCGGCAAACCAGGTGGGCAGCCCGACACGGATGAGCTCGAAGGCCTGGGCCAGGGCGGCCAGCCAGTCCTCGACCGGACGCTCACCGAGCGACACCGCGTTGCCCTCCTTGTCGGGGTGGGCCTCCATCATCGAGAGCGGGTTCGTGTCCCGGAGGCAGAGCTCGACCTGGGTGCCCGGGACGGTCCAGCGACCCTGGGGCGAGGGCAGGGGACTCGGCTGTCCGTCGACCCGGAGCTCGGTCCCGGAGCGACCGAGGAAGAGGCCCTCGGCCTGAACGCGGCAGCCCCGGATCTGCTGGAAGGGGCGGTCCCAGAGCAGGTCCTCGTCGGGCTGCTCGATGAGCGCGAGGAGCTCGGGAATGGCCGCGTCCAGGTGCTCACCCAGGCCAGCGCGCTGCACGAGCAGGGGGGCGAGTACGTCGGGGTGGCCGAGCAGATCGAGGGTGCTCGGCCGGCGCTTGAGCTGGCGGGTCAGCCAGACCTGGAGCCGACGGAGGCTCAGGTCGCCGCGGGCCTCGAGCAAGGTCTTCAGGGCCAGGAGGCGGACCTTCTTCGCCAGTCGGGCGGTGGTCTGCTCACCAGGTTCGGGGACGAGGAGGAAGCTCACGGGGGGAGGGTAGCTCGGCGGCGCGCTCCTCAGGCGACCTCAGGGCACCGCCTGGAACGCGTCTCCTCCGTGCACCGCGAGGTAGACCCGCCAGCGCAGACCTCGGCGTAGCGGCAGCTGTAGCAGGCCTCGAGGTGGTGCTTCAGGTCGTGGCGCTTCCGGTCCTGCCAGTTGAAGCGGGCTCGCCCCTGACCGACCTCGGCGATGCCGAAGTCGTCGCCCTCCTGCCGGATGCTGCAGTCCGTGTTGAGGTCCCAGAACTCGCCCAGGTACTTCTTCGCCATGCGGCGGTTGGCCAGGAAGTCCATCGGCAGCACGCACAGGGGGAAGCCGCCGAAGGTGAAGGACTGCTTGAAGTGGAACTCGTTGAGGACGATGGCCTTCATCAGGACCGGCACGACGTCCGCGTAGGCCGGCGTGAGCGCGGGCACCTCCTCGGCGTAGCCCTCGGCCCGGATGAAGTTGGCCCGCACGTCGTCCACGCCCAGGCTGTAGAAGTACTTGAGCATCTTCGGCAGGACCTTGTAGTTCCAGCCGTTGAGCACGATGTTGACGCTCACGTTGTCGACCAGGCGCCCCTCTTGGCGCTTGCGCACCAGGATTCGCAGGGCCCGCTGCTTCTTGTCGAAGTTGCCCGGAACGCGCGTCAGCATGTCCTCGAGCTTCGCGGTGTGGCCGTGGCTGCTGACCGTCACGCGCGTCAGGCCCGCGTCCAGCAGCCGGTCGACGTAGTCCTCCTTGCGGAGCTTCGTGGCGTTGGTCGCGATGGCGATGCGGGAGAAGCCGGCGTCGCGGGCGTGCGCGATGGCCTGGGGTAGCCAGGGGCAGGTGGTGGGCTCGCCGCCCAGGAAGCCCAGGCTCTTGTGCCCTAGATCGGCCCAGCGGTCGATCTCGACCTTCATCTCGGGCAGCGGCATGTAGCTGCGGTCCTCGGCCTTGGGCAGCCCATCCAGGCAGAAGACGCAGCGGTTGTTGCAGGCCTTGCCGACGTTCAGCTCGATGTTCTTCCTCAGGTCGCGGGTGCGACCGGCCTCGACGCTGAAGGCGTGGTCACGCTCAGACAATGGGGGTCAGCTCCTCGACGGGCCAAAGCTCGGCGTAGCGGTTGTACACGCCCATGCACACGCCCTGCATGCTGCACTCTGTACAGGCCTCGACGCGCGCTCTCTTGCGCCCGGGATCCCAGGCCGGCCAGCCAGAGAAGGCCACCTTGCCCGGCTGCTCGTTCCACTCGACCGTGACGCGAGGGTCCCAGTGCAGGTCGTTGCTGAGCATCCGGTGCTCGGGCGCCAGCAGGCACATGGGCACGCCGAAGAAGCGCAGGACGGCGCCCTGGACCCGCTCGGGGACCTGGGGCAGCACCCGCCGCAGCGTGGCCAGGGGTACGGCCAGCTCCTCGTAGTGCTGGTAAGCGGCGCCCTCGGGGGTGGTGTTGCTGATGACGATGAGCTTGGGCTTCAGGCTGTCCAGGAAGCCCACGGTGTCCGGCAGCTGCTCGATGTTGGGGCGGCACATGACGGTGTTGATCGCGACCATGAAGTCGGGGCGCAGCGATCGGGCCAGGCTCACCGCCCGGAGCTGCTTGTCGAAGCTGCCGGGCACCCGGGTCAGGGCGTCGTGGGTCTCGGCGTCGGGCCCGTGGATCGAGAACAGCGCCTCGTCCAACAGAGGCAGGGCCTGGGCCGCGAAGTCCGGGTCGCAGAGCCTTGTGCCGATGGTGCCGATGCTGGTCCGCATACCCAGCTTCTTGGCCAGCCGCAGGACGTCCAGGAAGCGCGGGTGGATGGTCGGCTCCCCGCCGGTCAGGTGCAGGTGGTCGATGCCTCGAGCGGCGTGCTCGCGGAGGGTGCGGGCCACCCGTCCCCAGGTCGTCGGGTACTTCTTGAAGGTGCGCATGCGCTCGTCTTCGCTGCAGAAGACGCACCTCTCGGGGCAGGTCGTGGTGAGGTGCAGCTCCAGGCGGCTGCAGCGCTGGCCGTCCGGGCCGAGGATGGGGCTCATGCCTCGGGCCTCCGGTGCATCCGACGATGCCGGAACCAGGCCGGCGCGAGGCGGTTCACCAGGGCGGTCAGCTCGGAGTCCACCGCCCGGGTCGAGGCCAGGATCTCGGGCTCGAGCACCGACTCGAGCAAGGGGTTGATCTCGTTGGCCTTGGTCGCCAGGACCTCGGGCGAGGGCCAGTCCTCGACGGTGCCGCAGGAGGTGCGCTCGAGCAGGTGGTCCAGCTTGCCCGAGAGCCCGACGTTGCTGGGGTGCACCCGCCCGTCCGCGTCCACGATGACCCCGGTGTTGAAGAAGGGGGTAGGCGCCCGCGTGAACAGGTTGCGCAGATAGAGCGACTGGCCCGCCTCCCAGGCGGCCAGGACCTCATCGCCGAGCGCGTCGAAGCCCCGCCTCAGCGCCGCCAGCTGCTCCGGCCGCCAGGGCAGGTAGTAGCCGGGCAGCAGGTTGAAGCGGTGGAAGCCCAGGCCTCGCAGGTGCTGGAAGTTCGCCAGGACCGAGTCCGCCGAGGCCGGCGGGATGGTCATCGTGACGACCAGGCGAGGGGTGCGGAGCAGAGACGGCAGCAGGCCCATGAG
>CALGIB010000547.1 GCA_937915955.1 uncultured Pseudomonadota bacterium | reverse complement strand
CATGATCGCGTGGATCATCGCCACCGGGGTCAACTCGATGCCCAACTGGCGGATCCTGGCGCGAGCGTTCTTGCTGCGGGCCGTCACGATCAGATCCAGGGCCGAGCGGGTGTCCTGGCTCGGGTTGCGCCAGACCTGCGAGATCTCTCTGGCGACGTGCCACAGGGGGCGCTTCATGGTGTCTCCCCGAACAGGTAGCGGCGCAGCTCACCTCGGACCTGATCCTCCAGCGGGCCGTGCCACGCCGCGTGGTGGCCCCGGAACCGGACAAGAGCCCATCCGTCCTCCCGGAACATCGCCTCAGCCAGGGCCTCCTGCAGCAGCCAGCCGTCCCAGGCCGGCGCGAAGCCGGCAGGGGACCTGTCCGTCAGGCGCCCGGTGATCGTGAACAACCCCGGCAAGCACCAGACGCGCTCGCCAGCCCGGAACCCAGGCCGAGAGGCGTCCGCGACGGCCAGTGGCACCGCGCGCCAGCCCCCGCCAGCCTCCCGCATGGCGTAGATCACGCCACCCGAGGACACCGGGCGAGTGTTGAACGCAGACGTCGGCTCGATCTGAGGCCGGATCCAGCCGGTGCTCACCTTCGGCTTTCCGGGTTTCGGGACGCCTTGCAGGGGAGGGAGCTTCCCCTTCCATGCGATGAAGCAGACCCCGACGTCGTTGACGATCCGCGATCCCGGCGTGCGCTCGAGCCGCTCCAGGTCGGCCCGGACGAAGTCGGCCTCCGTGGTGTGTCCCGGCCCTACGGGCAACGGCACCGTGACCCCTTCCCAGGTGATGACGCGCTGGCGCCGAGGCGACAGGAGCGCATCGAGGCCGGCGGCGATCCGGTCGAAGTTGATCCCAGCGGCGATCTTGTCGAAGTCGAGGCTCATCGCGTGATCACCGCCTGGACGGGACCGACTTGACCACCACCTGCCGCCAGGAGTCGCTGTCGATGCCGTCCCGATGGTTCTTGCGGTCCTGGGCGACCAGGTCCGCCAGAGCACGGATCAGCCTGCCCAGCGACTTGCTCACCAGCACCGGTCGGTGCGGGGCCACGGGATCCGAGGTGCCGATGGACGCCGACTGCGTCACGACGACGCGCCAGTCGTCTGCGGACAGCGCGCGAAGCTCATCGGCCAGATCTTCGGTGGACGCGTCGTTTCCCTGGCCGGCTGCAGCGAGCATCGAATCCAGAGCCAGATTGCGCGGCCCAGGACGGCAGAGCACCGCGCTCAGTGCTTCGTCTCGTAGCTTCGCGCTCGGCCAGGCCCTGGCCTGCTGGATCAACGAGACGATGGCTTCCCCAGGCGTGTCACCCCAGCCGTAGGCGACGGCCTCCATGCCTCGGGGGTAGCGGAGCTGGGCGTAGTACCTGCGGGGGCGCAGCTTCGTCTTGCTGGCTACGCCCTGGACGAGTCTCAACTTCGGCATCGCTTGATCTCCTCGATCACACGTTTCGTCGCGGCGCGGGGGAGCCAGATCTTGTCCAGGCCCCACGCTTGCTCCCCCCAGAACTCAGAGGGTGTCGGAGCTGCCTGAGAAGGGATCCCGGTGTGCTCGAACCTGGCCCTGAAAGGACGCACGCCCCACCTCTTCGGGATGGAACTGAACATGGACCCCTTGTGCTTGTCGCCCCACACGATCTGCGCGATGGCTCCATGCCAGCGTGGATCCTCTGGGAAGGCGTTCATCGCCCCCCGGACTTCCTCGACGAGCAGCTCCCGATCCGACACCGTCCACTTCGCCGACAGCGTGAGCACGGGCTCCTGGTCCTCGTCGAACAGCACCAGCAGCTCCTTGCCGTAGGTGTAGTGCCGAGCGAGCCCTGCGCCGACGTAACAGTGCCGCAGGATCCCGCCCACCATCTGCAGCGGCCTGACCTCCTTGGTCCGCGAGCAGAACACCGTCCAGACCCCGCCGTCGGCCCCGCCCAGGGGGCGGAACGAGAGCAGCGCCTCCGCCTTTTCTTCCTTCCACATCCGACGCCACTTCGCTGCGTCCTCGCGCTCTTCCAGATCCTCATGCCAGTCCAGCGCGTTGTTGAGGGCCTGGCTCCAGGTCATGGGGACCAGGTCCGGCCGCTGGTCGATGTACCAGTCGCGGAAGAAGCTGAAGCTGTCCAGACCACGATCCATGACGTGGCCGTGCATCATCCACTCGTGCTCGCCCTTCGGTTCGGATCGCAGCCACTCCCTCCAGAGCCAGGGGATCGTCCGATCCATCGGCGTCGGTGCGAGCTCACGGAACCTGTCCACAAACTCCTGGCGGTCCCGATCAGCAGCAGCGATCTGCAGGATGCTGCTCGCCCTCTGCGGCACGTCCCAGCCCTTCCCGATCCACGACACGAAGCGCCACCCGAGGCGCGAGTCGATGTCGAGCCCCTTGTTGTTCTGCAGCCAGACGATGCGGTCGTATGCGCTGGATTTTCGCTTCGCCATGACGCGCATCCTACCGCGGCATCTGACTGTCGATCGGCTCACAAAGATCCGATCCACATTGTCATATGACATTCAAGTGCAATAGACTCGCTCCGAACCAGCCGTGACCCGGTCACCACCAGGAGCTACGAACCGATGTCGAACCTACTCACCGTGGCCGAGAAGGCCCTTGCCCGCGGGCAAGAGATCATCCCCTCCATCGACAGCAAGGTGTCCGCCATCAGCGATCTGTGCGGCGCGTTCGCGTCCTCGGATCCCTCGGTCCTGGCCAAGCACCTGGGCATGCCGGCCGACGCCGCGCCCTCCGAGGTGCAGGCCGTCGCCTGGAAGGCGCTGCTGACGCTGCGGCTCGAGGTCGACCTGACGGCCGCGGCGCTCTCGATGGCCCTGGGCAACGCCTTCAAGGCCGCGCAGGCCGCGCACGCCCAGCGGGATCTCTCGCTGATGACCATCGGGAACATCGCCGGCCAGTGCCAGCAGATGTTGCACCTGTACGCGGGCAAGGCGGCGCAGGCCGGCAACGTGGCGATCAAGCTGCTGGAGCACCAGGGGATCGCCCTGGACGTGCCCACCGAGATCCTCGCGCAGCAGCAGCAGATCCTGGCGGCGAACGGCCAGCCGGTGGCGTCGTCGTGAAGGAATACTTCGCTGAGAAGCAGTACCCGGAGGTCTCGATCCAGAAGGGCGAACGGGGCTTCATCCTGCGGCTGGCCCGCGAGGACAGGCCGTCACCGGACGTGTTCGCCCACATGGAGGTGTCCCGCGAGGGCGCGGCAGATCTGGCGGAGAGGAACACCACCTGGACGAATGAGGTCCACGCCGTTGCCACCCTGGACGAGGCGATGGAGGTGACGACCGACTACTTCGTGCGGCTGGGTGGGATGGGCTGATGATCCTGCGCGTCACCACGGCTCCAGCCGGGCTCAGCGTGCAAGAGACGGTGCGTTCGGTGATTCGCGTCATCGACACGACCTCGTTCTCAGCGAGCCCGATGCTCGGGTTCACCGAGATCGGGATGCTCCTGACGCTGGACGAGGACGGCTGGACGCTGTGCGGCGTGGTGGGCGGCCTCGATGGGCAGCGCGACTTCTACTTCCAACGACGAATGGACGAGCTCTGATGGAAACAGGAGAGGCCATCCACGGCGCGGCCGACTTCTTCCTCGGGGTGCCGTTCAACATCGCCTCCTACGCGCTCTTGCAGTCCCTGCTGGCTCGGGCCTGTGGCTGCATGGCGCGGACCTTCACCCACACCTTCGGGGACGTTCACCTGTACAGCGACCACATCGAGCAGGCGAAGCTCCAGCTCAGCCGGGAGCCCAGGTCACTGCCTGATCTGCACCTGGCGCCGGGCGCGGCCTGGGACGGCTTCGACTACGACTCCGTCGTCATCACCAGCTACAACCCGTACCCGTCCATCAAGGCAAGGGTGTCGGTGTGAGTCGCATGAGGCTCATCGGGATCGTCGGCAAGGCCGGATCTGGCAAGGACACCGTGGCCTCCATGCTGCGGGACCAGGGGTTCGCCTCGGTCGCGTTCAGCGACCCGCTCAAGGAGTTCATCCAGAAGGCGTGGGATCTGCCGGACGATGTGCTGTGGGGGCCGAGCGAGCTTCGGGAGATTCCGATCTACATCTGCACCTGCGGCTGGACGGGCGTCAACCTCTATGGCGATGAACGCGACGGCGTCTGCTGCGGGGACACCGGCAAGCGCAAGCCGAGCACGACGCCTGTCCTA
>CALGIB010000546.1 GCA_937915955.1 uncultured Pseudomonadota bacterium | reverse complement strand
CCTGGAGGTTGCACTCGAACGGCAGGTCCTCCAGCTCCGGGAGCTGGGTCATGCTGCCCGAGGCCTTGGCCGGGTCGAACTCGAGGAAGGGGGGGGTGGTGCGGGCGGTCGAGCGCTCGAGGTTCTCCTGGATGAAGGACTTCGTCTTGCTCTTCTCGCGCACCGAGATCTCCATTCCGGGCTTGACCTGGAAGGAGGGACGGTCGACGCGCTTGCCGTTCACCAGGATGTGGCCGTGCACGACGATCTGGCGGGCAGCCGGGATCGTCGGGGCCAGTCCGATGCGCCAGACCACGTTGTCCAGGCGGGACTCGAGCAGCGTGACGAGCACGCGGCCGGTCGGGCCCTTGAGGCGGGAGGCCTCGGTCACGTAGCGACGGAACTGCTTCTCGAGGACGCCGAAGTGCCAGCGCAGCTTCTGCTTCTCGATGAGACGGGTCTTGTAATCCGAGGGCTTTCCGCGCCGACGCTGACCATGCACACCCGGGGGCGTAGGACGCTCCAGGGTTGCGGTCGTCGTCAGACCGGGAAGCACCACGCCCACGGCCCGGCACTTCTTGAGCCGGGGTCCACGATAACGAGCCATGAGGATCGCTCCATTGGTGCGAGAGTCAGCGCGCGAGGGGGGTCGATCGGAAGATCGTGGGCTCGCGCGCCTGTCGCGGAGACGGACTACCCGTCGGCGACCCCGGCTTCTATGAGGTTAGACGCGCCGCTGCCACCTGGAGATCCCGTGTTGAAGGACGTCCTGAAGCAGGCCCTGGGCGAGGACAGCGGGCTGAAGGCCCGCGAGCAGGCCGCCGCGTCGGCTCCGAGCGCCGCGCTCCCCGGCCCCGAGGGCAGCTCCTGGCTCGACGAGCTGTCCCGGCACGAGCGCGTGGACCCACAGGCCGCCCTGGGCAAGCTGCGACAGCTCACCGACCTGCGGGTGAAGGCTCTGAAGGCGCAGGGGCGAGGCCGCGACGCCCAGGGTCTGGCCAAGGCCCGCGACGACTTCTTCAAGCGCCGGGACAAGGTCGCCTGGTCGGGCGTGAAGGCGCGATGGTCCGAGCTCGGGCTGCCCGAGAAGGTCTACCGGCGGCTCAAGCAGGATCCGCGCGTGCAGGCCGAGAAGGTGCTCGAGCGCCTGCACACGCGCAAGGCGGCCGATATGAAGGCCCGCGGAGCGGACGCGATCGTCCAGTGGCTGACGTGATCGTCGCCTTTGCTGGACGGCCGCGAGGCCGCGGTGGCAACATGACCAGCAGCCCCCCGGAGTCCCCGATGCCCAAGACCATGTTCCCGAGCCGCCGCGGCTTCACGCTGCTCGAGCTCGTCATCGTCATGGCGATCATCATGATCCTGAGCGGCCTCGGCGTCGTGATGGCCCGGGACATGATCCCCTCGTGGCGTACGCAGCGGGCGGCCAAGGACTTCGCTCAGTCCCTCGAGGAGGCCCGGGCGCTGGCCATCCTCCACGACCGTGAGGCCAAGGTCGAGGTCACGGACTACGACCCTTCGCCCTACGCGGACGCGGACACCTACGGGGCCTGGGCGGTCAGCGTCGGGAACCTCGCCCACAACGCCACGTTCTTCGACGTGCTCCCCTTCGAGGACGCCTCGGGCACGGACAGCTACCAGGGCGAAGGCATCACCGACCTCCAGAAGGGCGGAAACCGCCACATGAAGGGCGTCTCGCTGGAGAAGCCGGACGTGGCGTCCATCGTCTTCGACCCCCGCGGCTGGGTGGCCAACGACAACTCGGACTTCACCCACTCTGCCGGCGGCGCCATGGAGTTCAGCTTCGTGAACGTCGTCGCCCAGGACCAGGACGACGGTTGGAAGGTGCTGGTGTTCCGGGGGGGCATGATCCGGCTCGAGCCGACGCACGGCAAGGGCTTCGACAACCTCGGCGGCGGCACCGAGGAGCAGTCCGGCTACTGAGCGTCGAGCGCGCGCAGCACACCCTGGGCGTTGGCCCTGGCCTCGGGACCGCCCCGCTGGCCTTCGAGGGCTGAACGCGCCGCCTCGCCGAGCTTGAGCAGCGCGCCCATCGCGGGCAGGTGCAGGCCCCCGAGGGCGCTGCCGTGGAGGTTGCCCAGGTAGCCGGCCAGGAGCTCGGCCTGGTCCCGGGCCTGGATCTCGCCGAGCGCCCAGAGGAGCACGCCGCGCACCGGGTACTGGATGCCCAGGCCCGCGCCCGGGCGGCCCTCGTGCTCCAGGGCCTCGACCTCGAGCGCGCGGACCAGGG
>CALGIB010000545.1 GCA_937915955.1 uncultured Pseudomonadota bacterium | reverse complement strand
GAGCTCGTGGCGGTGTTGCTGACCTCGGTTGGCGGGCGCCGGACGCTCCGTGTCTGCGTCGATCGGGCCGGTGGCATCGAAGTCGGCGAGCTCACCAAGCTCTCCCGCGCGATCTCGCCCGTCCTGGACGTCGAGGATCCGCTGGACGGGGCCTACGACCTCGAGGTCAGCTCGCCCGGGATCGAGCGTCCGCTCCAGCGGCTCTCGGACTTCCAGCGCTTCGTCGGCTTCACGGCTCGTCTGATGCTCCACGAGGGGCAGCCCCGGCGCCGCTTCAAGGGTCCGCTGCTCGGTCTCGCCGATGGCCTCGTCGGCATCGACGTCGAGGGCGTGGTGCACCACATCGACCCCAACCACATCGAGAAGGCCAACCTGGTGTTGAGCCTCGACGACTACAAGCGACTCGGAGAGGACCCCCCTCCTCGCGTCGACGACATCCCCCCGGAGGCTCACGATGATCTCTGATCTCGCTCGACTCATCGACATCGTCCACCGTGAGAAGAACATCCCCCGCGACTCCGTCATCGAGGTCGTCGAGGCCGCGATGGAGGCCGCTGCGCGTAAGGCCTTCGGTCAGGAGCGCGACATCGAGGCCCAGTACAACGAGGAGCTCGGCGAGGTCCAGCTCTTCGAGTTCAAGACGGTCGTCGCTGACAACGAGATCGAGAACGAGGAGCTCGAGATCGAGATCGTGGAAGCTCGCGAGCTCGACCCCGAGTGCGAGCCGGGCGACAGCCTGGGCATGATCATCGACCTCGAGGACCTGGGCCGCATCGCGGCGCAGACCGCCAAGCAGGTGATCATCCAGAAGATCCGCGACGCTGAGCGCGAGATGACCTTCAACGAGTTCCGCGACCGCAAGGGCGAGCTCATCACCGGCATCGTCCGGCGCTTCGAGAAGGGCAACATCATCGTCGACCTGGGCCGGGCCGAGGCCATCCTGCCCCGTCGCGAGCAGGTGCTGACCGAGACCTACCGCCAGGGTGACCGCATCCAGGCCTACGTGCTGGACATCAACCGGGCCAGCCGCAGCAGCCAGGTGGTGCTCAGCCGCACCCACCCGGGCCTGCTGATGAAGCTCTTCGAGCTCGAGGTCCCGGAGATCTACGAGGGCATCGTCCGCATCGAGGCCTGCGCCCGCGAGCCTGGCCACCGCGCCAAGATCGCCGTCAGCTCGGTGGATCCGGACGTCGATCCGGTCGGCGCCTGCGTCGGCCTGAAGGGCTCGCGCGTCCAGGCCGTCGTGCAGGAGCTGCGCGGCGAGGCCATCGACATCATCCCCTTCCACCCGGACCCCGCGCGCTTCATCGTGCACGCCATCGCTCCGGCCTCGGTCACGCGCGTCTACATCGACGAGCACACGCACTGCATGGAGCTCATCGTCCCGGACGACCAGCTGTCCAAGGCGATCGGCCGCCGCGGCCAGAACGTCCGGCTGGCCGCGCAGCTCACCGGCTGGCGGATCGACATCTACAGCGAGACCCGTCACTCGGAGCTCAACGATCAGGCCTACTCCGAGCTCGAGCGCATCGGCGGCCTGGACGACGAGACGATCGAGACCCTCGTTCGCCACGGCTTCCGCAGCGCCAAGGAGCTCGGAGACGCCGAGGCCTTCGAGATCTCCTCGATCCTCGACGTGGACGAGGCGGACGCCGTGGCCCTCATCGAGGCCGCCGACACGGTGCTCGAGCAGCTCATCCTGGAAGAGGCCGAGCGCAAGCGCCAGGCCGCTGAGCTGGTCGAGGATCTCCCGCCGGAGGCCGACGAATAGGTCGTGTCCGAGCCTGTCCAGCGCATGTGTGTGGTGACGCGAGAGCGTCACCCGCAAGACGAGCTGGTCCGTTTGGTCCTCGCACCGGATGGCAGCGTCGCCGTGGACTACCGCGCGCGGCTGCCGGGGCGTGGGGCGTGGGTGTTGCCTCGCCGGGCGGAGCTCGAGAAGCTCGAGAGGCGGCCCGGCATGCTGACCCGGCACCTCGGGCCTGACCTTGACGGCGGCGGCCTGCTTGAGCAGGTCCGCGCTGCCAACCTCAGGGCCACGCTGGACGCCTTGACGCTGGCCATGCGGGCCGGCGTGCTGGTGGGAGGCAAGGACGGCGTGCGCGGCGCCCTGGCCTCCGACAAGGCCCTGGCCGTCGTGCTCGCCTCGGACTGCAGCCCTCGCCTGGCCGAGGACCTGCGTCGTCGCGCCGAGCCGAAGCTGGTGGTCGAGCTCCCGCTGGATTCGAACGCGCTGGGCGCCCGCGTCGGCAAAGGGGCCCGCTCTGCGCTCGCGTTGCTGCGGAGCAAGCCCGGCAGGAAGCTGCTCCGCGAGTTGCACCGGATCGATACGCTGCGTTAGTGGGGCCGGTGCTCACCGCTCCGGGGTGGTCGGGCCGTTCCACGTGACTAGCTGGGGCCCGGCGTGGCGCCCCCGGTATCGCACATCGTGGCCGGTCCGTGCTCTTCGCTTTCGCCCCTTGAGCGGGCTCAAAGGTAAGGAATGGCCTCGAACAAGGATCTACTCGACCGGCTGCAGAAGGCGAGTGTCGTCACTCGCCGACGCCGGGACGAAGCGACGACCGAATCCGCCGCGGGCGATCAGGAGACTCGTCGTGGAACGGGTCGCCGCACGGTGATCCGGCGAGCGCGCCCGGGTGAGACCGCCGCAGCCACTCCGTCGGCACCGTCGCGGACCACGACGGTCCGTCGCCCCGCGTCCGAGGTTCGGGCGGGCAGCACCCTCCGGCGTCTGGGCCGCGAGGAAGAGGCCAGGCTCCAGGCCGAGGCCGACGCTCAGGCGGCCGCCGAGGCCGCTACCGCCGCCCCGGTT
>CALGIB010000544.1 GCA_937915955.1 uncultured Pseudomonadota bacterium | reverse complement strand
GGCACGGACCCGAACGACGCGGACAGCGACGACGACGGGCTGAGCGACGGCGAGGAGGTCCTGGACCACGGCACGGACCCGCTGGACAGCGACACGGACGACGGCGGCGTGGACGACGGGACCGAGGTCGCCGACGGCACCGATCCCCTGGACCCCTCCGACGACGTGCCCACCGACCTGACCGACGACCCCGGCGATCCCGGCACCGACGGCATGTTCACCGGCGGCGGGGGCTGCGGCTGCAGCAGCGCGCCGGCTCCCGCGGGCGTGGGCGCCTTCCTGCTCGGCCTGCTCGGGTTGGTGGCGATCCGCCGCCGGCGCTGAGGGATCAGGCCTTCAGGCCGAAGTCCCCGAAGCCCGGGATGTTCAGGCGGGTAGCTCTCAGCGAGATGCCATCTTCATGAACGATCTCTGATCCATAGAGTACATCTCCGTGGATGGGGAAGCCCGCGCTCGCCAGGTGTACCCGCAGCTGATGGGTGCGTCCTGTCTTTGGAAACAGGCGCCAGCGAAGGCCCCCGGTGACCTCGCCCAGGCAGACGGCCCGGGTCTCGGCGGGCTTGCCGTGGGGCGAGATGTAGCTGCGCTTCTTGCCGCGCCGCAGCGCGCCCTTCCAGGTGCGCTCGCCTCGGGGGGCCGAGCCGGAGGTGACGGCCTCGTAGACCTTCTCGACCTCGCGCTGCTCGAACAGGCGGTTGATCACCTTGTGCACCTCGGCGGTCCGGGCGAAGGCCACCAGTCCGCTGACCGGCGCGTCGAGGCGGTGCAGCACCCAGAGCTTGCCGTGCTCGGCCTCCAGCACCTGGCGCAACACGGGGCGCTCGTCGTCCTGCTTTCGGCCGGGGATGGTCAGCCAGCCAGCGGGCTTGTCCACCACCAGGAGTCTCTCCGAGAGGTGAACGATCTCAAAGGTCTGCATTACTTCTCGCGGTTCGTGTTGCGCCCGTCGCCGCGGCTCCGCCACCAGCCCGAGCCGTCGGCCTCGCCGGCGCCCTCCCAGGCCCGGAAGCCGGCGCCGATCTGCCAGATCACCAGGCCGTCGACCAGGAAGGGCCCAGGCAGGGTGTCGTCCGGGGCGTAGTCGGCCGGCTCGCCGATCAGCGCGCGGCCCTTGGGATCGATCACCACCGTGCGGCCCGGGTCGTCGGGCAGCACGCAGCTGACGTAGAGCTGCCCCTCGGCGTCCAGGGCTCCGGGGCCGCAGTCCAGGTCGGCCACCTCCAGGTCCTCGTCGAGGAGGCCCGTGATCCGCAGGCCCTCGTCGGCGATGAAGACCTCCACCGAGCCGCCCAGCAGCAGGTCGTCTCCGGCCTCGAAGGCGCCGAGCGTGCCGTCCGAGGCGCTGGCCATGCCCTCGTCGCCGAGCAGCACGATGACCTGAGCGCCTCGAGGCACCAGGCGCGTGTCCCGGTTCGGCGGGGCCGGCAGCAGCGCGCTCCAGAGCTCGCTGCCGTCGTCGCTGTCCAAGGCGACGAGCAGGCCGCCGCCGCTGTCCGAGAGCGCCACGTACAGGGTGCCGTCCGCCGCGAGCGCCGGCTGGGTGCTGAGCGTGGCTTGCTGGGCGAAGGTGTGCTGCCACAGCAGGTCCTGGTCCCCGCTCATGGCAGTGACCATGGCGGCGTCCTGGGCCAGCGTGATGCCCGGGAAGTAGAGCGTGTCGTCGGGGCCCACAGCCGGGGGCCCCTGGACCACCATCTCCGCGCTGCGGCTCCAGGTCAGCTCGCCGTCGCTCGAGTAGGCCAGCGCGCCCGCCTCGGTCCAGACGATGACGTCCCCGTCCTCGTCGATCACGGGCATGCCGGCCGCGGTGGACAGCAGCGCCTCGGACCAGAGCGTGCCTCCGCTGGCTGCGTCGATGGCCCGCAGCGTGGAGCCATCGGTGACGTAGAGCACGCCCTCCACGGACAGGGCGGCGTCGTAGATGTCGGCGACGCCCTCCTCCCAGGCCAGGGTCAGAGGGCTCTTGGCGCACGCGAGCAGCAGCAGGATCATGGCTCGCGGGTATCCCGCGCCTGCGGGCTTGACCCGGGTCGCTCAGGTGCCGGTGCGCTTCCAGGTCTTCACGCGCTGCTCGAAGTTGTCGCAGAGGTCCCTGATCAGGTCGCGGCCGACGAAGCCGCCAGCGTCCGCGAAGCCGCCCGGCGAGAAGACGTTGATCTCCACGGCCTTGGTGCCGATCAGGTCCAGCCCGGCCAGCCAGATCCCGGCTCGGTGGACCTCCTGGGCCAGCGCCCGCACGGCCCTCTGCTGGTCCCGGCTCAGGCGGGCCTCCTCGGGCTGGCCTCCTCGGGACACGTTGCTGCGGAACTCGCCGCTGCCCGGACGCCGACGCACCGCGCCCAGGACGCGACCGCCCAGCACCAGCACGCGGATGTCGCCCTCCTCCGCGCCGGGCAGCACCTCTTGCACCAGCACGGGCCCCTGCTCGGCCAGGAGCTCGACGATGGCGCTGGCCTGGTCCGCGCGGGCGGAGTCGAGGCGGACGACGCCGCGGCCTCCGCTGCCGGTCAGGGGCTTGACCACCACCTCGCCCAGCTCGCTCAGGATGCTCCGGACCCGGTCCGGGGAGCGCGTCATCCAGGTGAGCGGTCGCAGCTCTTCGGGCAGATCGGTCAGCCAGAGCTTGCTGCCCGTCCTCTGCAAGGCCCTGGGGTTGTTCAGGACCAGCGGACCGTCCAGGCGAGCCAGCAGGTCCAGCGCCAGGTGGTGCGCTTGCCCTCGGGCCCGGTCCCTCCCCGGGCTGGTGCGGATCAGCACGGCGTCCAGCTCGTTGAGGTCCTGCTCGCCGCTGAGGAGCCGGCCGCGCTGGCTCAGCTCCAGCTCCTGAATGGGCAGGGGCAGCACGCTGTGCCCGCGCCCCTTCAGGGCCGCGGCGATCTCCTGGGTGCTCTCGCCCGCGCTGCTCAGGCCTCGGTTCAGCAGCAATCCCAGCTTCATGGTTGCGGGTCCTGGGAGAGGGCGGGGAAGGCTCCGCCGGGGTAGTGGGTCGACCTGGGAAGGCCCGAGTCGGGTTTCTGGTCTGGGAGCGCACGCCGATGAGCAAGCTGCGTGCCACGTGCCCTTGAGGGGAGGTCAGTTGCCACTTTCTCGCCGGGAGCTGCTAACCGGCGCCGCCTCCTTGGCCTGCCTCGGCATGGCTCCGAGTGGCCGGCCCTGGAACGTCGTCTGGATCAGCTCGGATCAGCACAACGTGCGCTGGTCCGGCTTCGAGGGGCACCCCCTGGTCAAGACGCCCAACCTGGACGCGCTCGCCGCCCAGAGCCTGCGGCTGCGCAACACCTACGTGGCCGCGCCCAGCTGCGCGCCGACCCGCCAGAGCTGGTTGACGGGCCTGTGGCCGAGGGAGCACGGGCAGCTCCACAACGCGCTGGGCTTCGACCCGCGCAACGCCTGCCTGCCCGAGCTCTGGCGCGAGGCCGGCTACGCCACCGCCTGCCACGGCAAGCTGCACACCTGGGCGGACGAGTCGGCCCCCGGCTTCGCTGGCTTCGAGGAGGTCTTCAACGAGGAGGCGTCGCCGGCGGCCTTCGAGGGGCTGCGGCGCGAGCTGCGGGCCGAGCTCGGGGTGACGGGGAGGACCTGGAAGCCGGAGTCCGAGCAGGCCCTCTGGGACGCGATGCCGGCCCCCGACCTGCACGGCAAGGTGCACGGCGCGCTCTACCTGAGCCCCGACTGGGTCCTGCTCCAGGAGTCCCGGCGCTGGCTGCAGCGGCAGGGCACGCAGCCCTTCTTCCTCTACACCTCGCTGCGGCTGCCCCATCACCCCTTCACGCTGCTCGAGGACTTCTACTTTCGCTACGACCCCAAGGACCTGCTCGAGCTGCCGGTGGCCCATGGCCTGGGTGCCATCTGCCCCTCGGCCGAGAAGAACCGCGCGCGCCGCGGCTGGAGCCGCCTGACGGCCGAGCAGACCGCGCTGCTGCACGCGCGCTACGCCGGCGCCATCGAGCAGACCGACTGGATGGTGGGACTGCTGCTCGAGGAGCTCGAGGCGCAGGGGCTGGCCGACTCCACCATCCTGGTCTACTCCAGCGATCACGGGGACATGGCCGGGGATCACGGCCTCTGGTGGAAGGGCGTCATGTTCGAGGGCGCGGCCCGCAAGCCGCTGCTGATCCGCATGCCCGGCGTGCTCGAGCCGGGCGGCGTGCACGAGGGCAGGGTCAACGAGGTCGATCTGCTGCCGACGCTGGCGGGGCTCAGCGGCCTCCGGGCGCCGCGGGTCAGCGGCCGCGATCTGTCCGAGGTGTTGCGCAGCGGGTCGCCGGGCCAGGAGCACGCCTACGCGTTCTTCGACGTGCGCGGTCAGCGGGCCGAGCTCGCGATGTGCCGAGACGCGCGCTTCAAGCTGATGCGGCACGGCACCCAGCTGTACGGCGGCGAGAGGCTCCTGTTCGACCTGCAGGAGGACCCCTACGAGACCCGGGACGTCGCGGCCGACCATCCACGGACCGTGCGCCAGCTCGAGCGCGAGCTGGACCGGGTCGAGCTGTCCATGCAGCCGAGGTACGCGGGCGTGGTCGCGCCGGGTGAGGACCCGGGCTGAACGCCCCGTGGCGTTTTGCCCCGGCTGTAGCGGGACGCCCCACGTCAGAGTCGCCGAGTCGTGGTTCTGGGTTGGCACGGGGGTTGCTGCGGCCGGTGCGTCACCCGGAGGTCTGATGTCGATCACTACGCGCACCCGCATCGCAGAGCTCTGCGACTACCCCGAAGCCATGGATGTCCTGTCCGAGTACGGGGTCGAGGTAGGGACCAAGGAGATGACCTGGACCCTCGAGCGCCTGGCTCGAGCCCACGGCCTGAACGCCTGGGAGCTCAAGGTGGACCTGATCGACGCGCTGGCGATCGAGGGCTCGACCTGGGGCGAGGGCGGGCTGCTGGACGAAGACGAGGAGGAGAGCGGCGAGGAGGAAGAGGTCGAGGAGGAAGAGGACGACGAGCTGGATGAGGAAGGCTTCGAGGCCTACGACGAGGTCGACGACGTCGACGACGAGGAGGTCGACGAGGACGAGGACGAGGACGGGGACGACGACGACGACGACGAGGGCGTGGCCTGGTAGCGGTTGCCAGTCCTGCGGGGGGCGGTGATGATCCGCCCGCCGCAGGAGGTCGTCGGCATGTCCAAGGCTCGCGGCCTGGTCCTGGTCGTACACCCCGAGCCCGCCCAGGCCAGCTCCATGCTCGAGGGCGCAGGCTTCGAGGTCCTGTGCGCCAGGCAGGTCTCCGAGGCCTTCAAGACGCTGCGCGCCCAGCGGGTGGACGCGGTGGTCACGGCCTTCGACCTGCACGGCATGTCGGGGCTGGAGCTCTGCCAGCATCTGTTCTCCGACCACGACGGCCTGCCGGTGATCGCGCTGGTCCCGGCGGGTCCACCCGAGCTCCTGGACCAGGCCACGCGGGCGGGGGCCTTCGGTGTACAGACCAGCCCCCTGGATGCGCGGGCGCTGGAGCTGCTGGTCGACCGCGCGGTCGAGCACAGCACGCTGCGGCGCGAGGTCGCCCGGCTCGAGCGGGTGGTCCAGGGGCGCGAGAGCTTCGAGGGGCTGGTCGGCGAGAGCTCGGTCATGCAGGCGCTCTTCGACCTGGTCGAGCTGGCCGCCAGCAGCGACGCCCCGGTGCTGATCGTGGGCGAGAGCGGCACGGGCAAGGAGCTCGTGGCCGAGGTGCTGCATCGTCGCAGCCGACGCGAGGGCGGGCCCTTCGTCGCGGTGAACCTGGCCGCGCTGCCCGACACCCTGATCGAGAGCGAGCTGTTCGGCCACGAGCGCGGAGCCTTCACGGACGCGCGGAGCCGCCGCAAGGGCATGTTCGTCGAGGCGGACGGCGGCACGCTGCTCCTGGACGAGGTCGGCGAGCTGCCGCTGCACATCCAGCCCAAGCTGCTCCGGGCGCTGCAGACCCGCAAGGTGAGGCCTCTGGGCGGGGACCAGGAGCGCGCCTACGACGCGCGCATCGTGGCGGCGACCAACCGGGATCTGGACAGCATCGTCGCCGATGGGCTCTTCCGCGAGGACCTGTTCTACCGGCTGGACGTCATCCGGATCGAGGTGCCCCCGCTGCGAAGTCGGGGCAGCGACGTGCTGCTGCTGGCCGAGCACTTCCTGGAGCGCATCAGCGCGCGCAGCGGGCGTTCCGTAGACGGCCTGTCCAACAGCGCCGCCAAGCAGCTGCTGGACTATCGCTGGCCCGGAAACGTGCGCGAGCTCGAGAACGCGATCGAGCGCGCCGTCGCGCTGACCCGCAGCAGCCAGGTCCAGCTCGACGACCTGCCCGCCCGGATCCGGGGGTTTCGCCCCGAGCACGTGCTCGCCGGAACGGACGATCCCGAGCAGCTCGTGCCGATGCACGTGGTCGAGGAGAGCTACATCCGACGGGTGCTGGCGGCGGTGCGCGGCAACAAGACCAAGGCGGCCAAGGCCCTGGGCTTCGATCGCAAGACCCTGTACCGCAAGATGCAGCGCTACCGCATCAAGGGCTGAGCTGCGATGATGGGTCATGCCTGTCGCCGCCATCCTGGGGAGCGCCTTTCACGACGCGGGGCTGCTGGGTGAGCCCATGCACGTGGACACCCCCTTCGGGGCGACGCGCGTCCACCGCGTCGGTGGCGACCGCCTCGTCCTCTACCGTCACGGACTCCCGCATCGGCTGCTGCCCCACCAGCTGAACTGGCGCGCCAGCGCCTACGCGCTGCACGCCCTGGGGGTCAGGGCGCTGGTGGTCACGAGCTCGGTCGGGGTCCTGGACCGCGAGGTCCCCTTGTTCGAGCCGCTGCTCGTCCGCGACGTGCTGATGCTGGACAACCGGCTGCCCGACGGCAGCACCTGCACGATGTTCGCCGAGGGTGGAGGACCCCACCTGGTGCTCGACGAGGGCCTGGTCAGCGCCTCGATGAACCGACAGATCAGCGAGATCGCCGAGGAAATGGGGACGCCCATCCGAGCCGAGGTGGACTTCGGCTACGTCGCAGGCCCGCGCACCAAGACCCGGGCCGAGAACCGGATGTGGGCCCGCCTCGGGGCCCAGGTCAACTCGATGACCCTGGCCCCCGAGCTCGTGCTGGCCAACGAGCTGGGCATCCCATGCGCGGGCCTGGTCGTGGGGCACAAGCTCAGCCACCCCGAGCACCGGTCGCCGGATCAGGCCGGGGTCACCGAGTCCCTGCAGCGGAGCCGCCTCGTCATGGGCGAGCTGGTCCGGCACGTGCTCGAGCGCCTGGAGCCCCCCGACTTCAACAACACGCTCTACCGCTTCCAGTGAGTCCCAGAGCGCCCCGCTTCAGGCCCAGGGGCCCGGCCCGGGGGGCGCGAGAGCCGGCGGAGCCTGAGCGCCGAACGGGCTCGGGCCGCACTCCTGGTCGCGCGCATCTGGTAGGCCCGGCCCTCCGCGCGATACGCAAGGAGGACCCTGGAGACTCCGATGCACGAAGACCCCGAGCGGAAGGTCGGCAAGCAGTACGCCTCGCTGGCGGCCATGTTCCTGGACCGGGTCGCCATGACCCCCGATGGCGACGCCTTCTACTACCCGGACGCGCAAGAGAACTGGCGCACGATGAGGTGGGCCGAGGTCGGCCACCGCGTGCGCCGGATCGCCTCGGGCCTCAAGTCACTGGGCCTGGAGCGGGGTGATCGCGCCGCCATCCTCTGTACCACTCGCGTCGATTGGATCCTCTGCGATCTCGGTGTCTTGTGTGCGGCAGGCGCCACCACGACCATCTACCCCAGCAGCACGGCCGAGGAGTGCGCGTTCGTCCTGATCGACTCGGGCAGCGTCTACTGCCTGGCCGAGAACCAGGAGCAGGTGCGCAAGCTGCAAGAGGTGCGGGACCGCCTGCCCGAGGTCC
>CALGIB010000543.1 GCA_937915955.1 uncultured Pseudomonadota bacterium | reverse complement strand
AAGCTGGCCCCGGGGCGGTCCGCGTGGTTGGCCACGAGCAGGTGGGGCCGACCCCGCACTGTGGCCAGGCTGGCGCGGCCGGAGTCCAGGTCGTGCGCGGGCAGGACCAACACCTGCAGGTCGGCCGAAGCCGCCATGCGGCGCCCCAAGTCCTGTCCCTGGGCCTCGAGCCCCTGGGCCTCCCGCTGGCCGGCGGTGTCCAACAGCGTCACGGCCACCGGACCCAGGATCGCCCGCCGCTCGACCACGTCCCGGGTGGTCCCGGGCAGCGGGCTGACGAGCGCCCGCTCCGAGCCGCCCAGCAGGTTGAACAGCGAGGACTTGCCCGCGTTGACCGGGCCGACCAGGGCCACCACCGCTCCCTCGACCAGCCGTCGGCCGGCCTGGAAGGTGCCCGCCGCGGCGTCCGCCTGGTCACCTATGCGCCCCAGGCGCGCGGCCAGTTCCCCGTCGTCCTCGAGCGTGAGCTCCTCGCCGGGGTGATCCAGGCGCGCCTCGAGCTCGGCCAGCGCCAGGACCAGGCCATCGCGCAGCTCCGAGGCCAGGCCGCTGACCGCCCCCTCCAGGCCCTGCCTGGCGAGGCTCGCGCCCTGGGGGGTTGAGGCCTCGATGGCCTGCAGCACGGCCTCGGCCCGACAGAGATCCAGGCGACCGTTCAGGAAGGCCCGTCGGGTGAACTCGCCGGGGCCGGCGACGCGAGCGCCCTGGGCCACCGCTGCCGCGAGCAGGCGCTCGACCAGCAGCGGGTTGCCGTGGAGCGTGAGCTCGACCAGGTCCTCGCCCGTGTAGGAGCGAGGCGCCGGGAAGTGGGTCAGCAGCCCCTCGTCGAAGACCCCGCCGCGGTCGAAGAGCTCGACGAGCCGGGCCCGGCGAGGCGGCGGCCAGCCACCCCGCGAACGCACGAAGGCCTGGACCAGCGGCCGCAGGTCCAGGCCCGAGAGGCGCACCATCGCGACCGCTCCCCGACCCCATGGGGTGGCGCAGGCGACGATGGGTGCGCTCATGCGGTGCGGCTACTCCTCGCCGGAGCCGCTGTCACCGCCACCTTCGCGGTAGATCTCGATCTGCTTGAGGTTCCCGTCACCGATCGAGCGGGTGCCGATGCCGTCGATCTCCGAGGCGGCGACGTGCACCACCCGACGGTCGAAGGAGTTCAGCTCCTTGCGGATGACCTCGGACTCGCCCGTCTCGAGCACGCGCTGGCCGATCTTCTCGGTCATCTGACGCAGCTTGCGCTGGTTGCGCTCGTCGTCACGGCCGCCGCGCCGGTCGCCACGGTCGCCACGGTCGCGATCACGGCCACCACGGTCACCACGGTCACCACGGTCACGATCACGGCCACCGCGGTCACGGTCACGGTCACGATCACGGCCGCCGCGGTCGTCGTCACGCCGACGGTTGTCGGCGACGTCCAGGGAGAAGACGTGGTCGGGGTGATCGGCGCCGACCGACTGCAGGAGCAGGTGCTCGACGGCCTGCAGCGTGCGGCCACGGCGACCCACCAGGCGGGCGCCCTCCTCGCTCTCGATGCCGATACGGACGCGGCCGTCGCGCAGGCGCACGCTGAGCTTGGCCTCCACGTCCATGCCCTCGAAGAGCTTCTCGAGCCACTTCCGGGTGTCCGCGAGGACCTCGGCGTCCTCCTCGGTCACGGCGCCATCGCCGCCCTCGTCGCGCTCCTCGTGGCGGCTCTCGCTCCGGCGGGGACGCTCAGCGCGCTCGGGACGCTCGGGACGCTCAGCGCGCTCGGGACGCTCAGCGCGCTCGGGACGCTCAGCGCGCTCGGAGCGCTCCTCGCGGGCCTCGGCTCGGGGAGCCTCGGGAGCACCCCCGGGTCGCAGCCACACCAGCAGGCGGACGCTGTCTCGGGCGATCACGCGCCCCTCGTCGGTGCGGAACCAGGTCTTGTCGAGCTCGTAGCCGAGCGCGTTGAGGTCGTCGGTGCCGAGCTGGCCGGCCGCAGTGGTCAGGGCGCCGCGGACGTCTTCGCCCTCGGCCAGGACAGTCTCGATCCCCTCAGGGGGGGCTTCGTTCAGGTGCATGGATCATCACTCCGGCTCGAGATGCGAGCGTTCGGGTCAAGCTGCCGAAGTGGCGGCAGGGCCCTTGTCGTTGTTGGCGTAGGCCCGTCGCACCAGCCACATCTGCAAGATGGACATGGAGGTGTTCACCGTGGCGTAGAGCGCCAGGCCGGCCGGGAAGAGGAAGTAGAAGAAGACGAACATGAAGGGCATCAGCCGCATCATCTTCTGCTGGGTGGGGTCCATGCCGGGGCTCATGGGGGTGAGCCGCTGCTGAACCAGCATCATCACACCGACGATGGTCGGCAGGATGCAGTAGGGGTCGGCGACCGAGAGGTCGTGGAGGTAGAGGAACTCGGCGTGGTAGAGGTCCGCGCTGTAAAGCAGCGCCGAGTACATGGCGATCCAGACGGGCATCTGGATGAGCATCGGCAGGCAGCCCGACATCGGGTTCACGCCGTGCTGCTGGAACAGCTTCATCTGCTCCTGGCCGAAGCGCTGGGCGTCCTCGCCGTGCTTCTCCTTGAGCTTGGCGAGCTCGGGCTGGAGCTCCTTCATCGCCTGGCCGGACTGGAAGGACTTCTTCGTCAGGGGCCAGAAGAGCAGCTTCACGCCCAGGACCATCAGGATGATGGCGGGGCCCCAGTTGCCGATGACGCCCTCGAGCAGGCCCAGGAAGAAGAGCATGATCTTGGCGAAGAAGCCGAAGAAGCCGTAGTCGACGGACAGGTCCAGGTCGTGGCCGAGCTCCTTGAGCACCACGGTGTCCCGCGGACCGATGTAGACCATGAGCTCCAGGCGCTCGGTGGCGCCCGCCTCGAGGCCGCCGTCGGAGCGGGTCAGGAAGGCGCCGTAGCTGCCCTCGCCCGGCGCCCCCTCGAAGCTGAAGGTGCCCCAGTCCTGCTTGTCGGGCACGGCCACCGACATGAAGTAGCGGTCGCCGACGCCCAGCCACGTGGTCGGGCCCTCGAGCTCCTGCGCGCCGTCGTCGTCCACGTCCTCGAGCGACTCGAGCAGCTCGTAGTCGTTGTCGACGAAGCCGAAGGGCCGGCCGAAGTTCGTGTAGCGGGACATCATGCCCTCGCCGCCGCTGAAGCCATCCCAGCTGCCGATCCACAGAGGACCGTCGTAGCGGTTGGGGGTCTCGTTCACGAACTCGACGGCGACGTCCAGCACGTTGGGGTCGTCGGTGACCCGCCAGGTCTTGCGGATCGTGATGCCCGAGGCGGTGCGGCCCGTGGCCACCCACTCGCCCGGGGCCTCGCTCAGCGAGTAGTCGATCTCCTCGCGCGAGCCCGAGCCGGTGCCGGCCGCCAGCACCATGCCCTGGTCGTGCACGACGATCTCGGGCCCAGGGTCGCCGCCGTAGGGGTCCCAGCCGTTCTCGAACTCCTCGCCCGTGATCAGCCCGTACACGTACATGTAGATGGGCGTGACAGTCAGACCCGCCTTGTGCTCGGGCAGCACGACCTGACGAAGGCTTCCGCCATGGCTGCTCAGGGTCGCGTCGAGCTGGGCGGTCTTCAGGCCCAGCTCGCGCTCGGGCACCTGGTCCTCGACCGTGAAGGGGCTGCCGCCCTCGGTCGAAGGAGCGACGGGCACCACGCCGCCGCCCTCGGCCTCGACCGCCGGGGTCTCGGTGACCGGGGGAGGCTCGGGCGCGAAGAAGTACTGCCAGCCCGCGAACAGGCCAAAGCAGAGCAGGAGCGCGACCAGGGTGCGCTGCTCGCCGCCCTGGTCCCTCTTACGGATCGCCATGGGTGTGGCCCTCCAGGCAGAGGTGGTCGTGCGGCTCCCCGGCGGCCGGGACAGGATCGATCCCGCCCTCGCACAGGGGGTTGCAGCGAAGGATGCGCCAGCCGGCCAGGCCCAGTCCGCGCATAGGACCGTGCACCTGCAGGGCCTCGACCGCGTAGTGGGAGCAGCTGGGGTAGAAGCGACAGGAGGGTGGAAGCAGCGGCGAGATCCAACGCTGATAGGCCTGGATCGGAGCGATCAGCAGCTGCGCCAGCCAGCTCATCGTCGTGCCCCGGACAGGCGCTCTGTGATCTCCTGGATCTCTTGATCCAGCACGTGGAAGCCCGCGTCGACGGCCCGCGGTGAGGCGATCACCGCGAGGTCCCAGCAGCCCGGTAGATCGGTCCGCCTGCGGCGAATCGACTCACGGAGCCAGCGCTTGACCCGGTTGCGCATCACGGCGTTTCCGACCTTCTTGCTGACGACGAGTCCCCAGCGGGATGACGCCGTCCGGCCGCGCAGAAAGAGCACGAGCAGGTGACGGGTCCGGAGCTTTCGCCCCCTTCCCTGTACACGCCGGTAGTCGGAGGAAACCCTCAGGCGGACCGACTTCGGGAAGCGCTGGTCCGCCAGGGACTAGGACCGCTTCGAGGAGATGGTCGGGACCAGGCGCTTGCGGCCCTTGGTGCGACGACGGGTGAGGACCTTGCGGCCGCCGGCCGTGGAGGTCCGGGCGCGGAAGCCGTGGCTGCGCTTCCGCTTGATGTTGCTGGGCTGGTAGGTGCGCTTCGACATGTCGAGCTCCGAGCGAAGGGGTCGCGGGTACCGTGACGACCCTCGGGCGATGAGGTCTGGCGCGGGTGTCCTGCGCCGAGCCCGGGCCTCTATTGCACGGCAGGTGCCTCTGCAAGCCCTCCGCCGTCGACGATCCGCTCCCCGATCGCCTTCGCCGGGTCGGGACGGCGACGCGATCACGTAACAAACTTCAAGTAGCTGAAAACACTATGCTTAGGGAATCCTTCCACAAGCGCGTTGTGCCCCACTGCCCGCTCTGATAGCGTCCCTGAACACCGCGGCGCGGCGCGTGCGAGCGGACATCAAGCAGCGTGGAGGGTCTCTCCGAGGCCATCCCGGGGAGATTCGTACGTGTCGATGATGGAGCAGCTCTGGAACGACGTCCAGGGCCGCGTGGAGAGCCGGATCGGGTCCCAGAACTTCGAGATCTGGATCCGTCCCATCCGCCTGATGGGCCTCCGGGGCCAGCTCGTCTCGCTCGAGGTCCCCAACCGCTACTACTCGGACTGGGTCCGGGACAACTACGAGGAGGTCCTGGTCGAGGAGCTCACCAGCCTGATCGGGCACGGCGTCCAGCTGGAGTTCCTGCTCGAAGCCCAGGGCAGCGATCCCCGCGACGGCGGCACCCGGGACGCGCCGATGAGCCCAGCACCAGCGGCACGCCGGTCCCCGCTCCCCAACACCCTGGACAGCGCCAAGACCTTCGAGACCTACGTGGTCGGGAGCTGCAACAAGTTCGCCCACGCCGCCGCGCTGGCCGTCGCCGACTTCCCGGGCAGCAACTACAACCCGCTGTTCGTCTTCGGCGCCACGGGCACTGGAAAGACCCACCTCGGCCAGGCCATCGGCAACCGCATCGCATCGCAGGATCGCGGCGCCGGAATCCTGTACACGACGGCCGAGGACTTCGTGAACGACATGATCCGTGCGCTCCGCTTCAAGCGCATCGACGAGTTCCGCGAGCGCTACCGCCGCAACGCGGACGTCCTGGTCATCGACGACATCCAGTTCCTCTCGGGCAAGGACCGCTCCCAGGAGGAGTTCTTCCACACCTTCGAGGCGCTCAAGTCCGCCGGCAAGCAGGTCGTGCTCACCGCCGACGTGCTCCCCCGAGAGATCGACAAGCTCGCTCCCCGGCTGCGCACCCGCTTCGAGGGTGGCCTCCTCGCCGACATCCAGCCCCCGGACGTCGAGACGATGGTCGCCATCCTGCAGAGCAAGGCCGAGCCCCTGGGGCTGGACGTGCCCGATGATCTGGCCCTGTGGATCAGCTCCCGGGTCCGCGGCAACATCCGCGAGCTCGAGGGCGTGCTGAACCGCATGGCGGCCCTGCACCGCTTCACGGGTCAGCCTCTGTCGGTGGAGTTCGCGCGGCAGCAGCTCGGCACCCTGCTCGCCGAGCAACCCCAGGCCATCACGCCCGACAAGGTGCAGAAGGCCGTCGCCCGGTTCTTCAACATCCGGGTCGCCGACCTGACCGGCCCGCGCAAGCTCAAGAGCATCGTGCGGCCTCGCCAGATCGCGATGTACCTCTGCCGCCACCACACCGAGCTGTCCTTCCCCGACCTGGGGCGCGCCTTCGGTGGCCGGGACCACAGCACCGTCCAGCACGCCTGCAAGAAGATCCAGGGCGAGCTCGGCCGGGACCCCGACCTGAAGAACCACGTCGAGATGCTGGAGCGGAACCTCGGTGTCTGAGCGCTCCCCCAAAGCGATCCACAGGCTGCGCACAAAGCTGTGGACGGAGCCCAAGCAGCGCTGTTCGAGCCCTGTGGACAGCTTACGTACAGCCCGACCCGGCCGACAGAGGGCCTGTTTCCCCCAGCTCACGCACAGCTCGGTCCACCGATCCTTCCCTCGATCGACCCCCCCTATAAACGCGGTGATCCCCGGCGCTTCCGAGGTTATCCGCAGCATCCACAGCCATGGATCTATGACGATGATCTAGATCCAGATCAGATCTCATCCTCATCCTCAGCGGAGCCCCTCCCTATGGAGCTGTACATCGACCGCGATGCTTTCCTGAGTGGCCTCGGCCGCGTTCAGGGCATCGTCGAGCGCCGCAACACGCCGAACCCGATCCTCTCGCACGTGCTGCTCGAGGCCTCCGAGGGACGGCTGCGGCTGACTGCCACCGACACCGAGCTCGCATTCATCGGCGACTTCCCGGCCAACGTCATCACCCCGGGTGAGATCGCGGTGGACGCCCAGAGCCTCTTCCAGATCGCCAAGGTGCTTCCGGATCAGACCGCGCATCTCAAGCTGGGAGCGCAGATGCGGCTCGAGGTGACCTCGGGCTCGGCCTGGTACAAGGTCGTGGGCCTGCCCGCGGCGGACTTCCCCAGCCTGCCCGACTTCGACGGCCGCAGCTCGGTACAGCTCCCCGCCGAGCGCCTGCGCTGGCTCATCGAGCAGACCGGCTTCGTGGTCTGCCAGGACGACAACCGCTGGGGCATCAACGGCGGTCACCTCGAGGTGGTCGAGGACGAGGCCGGGGTCAGCCAGCTCCGCATGGTCGCCACGGATGGCCACCGCCTGAGCTACGCCCAGGCCAGCTACGAGGGCGAGTTCGGCATGCCCGAGCGCATGCTCGTGCCGCGCAAGGCCCTGGCCGAGATCAAGAAGCTCTGCTCCCGCGACGACGAGGAGATCGACATCTCGTTCGGCGAGAGCGCCGCCCTGGTCACCACCAGCAGCGCGCGGTTCTACTTCCGCCTCATCGACGGCGAGTTCCCCGACTACCGCCAGGTCATCCCGACCTCGTGGCAGCGTCGCGCCTTCGTGCACAAGGACCAGCTCGTCAGCGCGCTCAAGCGCGTCGCCGTGCTGGCTCAGGACCGCGGTCGGCCCGTGCGCTTCGCCTTCGCGGACGGCTCGGTGACCATCAGCTCCAGCCACACGGACCTGGGCGAGGCCCGGGAAGAGGTGCCGATCGAGCTCGAGGGCGACGCCCTCGATATCGGCTTCAACATTCGGTACTACCAGGAGGTCCTGCAGGCGGCGCGCTCCGAGAAGGTCATCATCGAGCTCGGAGACGCCCTGTCTCCGGCGCTGATGCGGGAGCCCGACGACGACGACGCGCTGCTCATCGTCATGCCCATGAGGCTCGACTGAGTCGGTGCTCGTGAGGCTCGGCGCTTGAGGCTGATCGAGCTCCAGGTCCGCGACTGGCGGAACTTCGACGAAGCGCGCGTCGACACGGACGCGCGCTTCGTCGTCTTCCACGGGGACAACGCCCAGGGCAAGACCAACCTGCTCGAGGCCGTGTACGCCTTGGCGACGCTC
>CALGIB010000542.1 GCA_937915955.1 uncultured Pseudomonadota bacterium | reverse complement strand
CGAAGTGGTCCACGACAGCCTGCACCAGGCGCCGGGCTACGCCACCCCGGCGAGCCTCCGGGGCCACGACGATGGAGAAGCGGAACTCTGAGCTCTCCTCGTAGGGCGACGTCAGGCCCCCGACCGCCATCCCGAGAGCCTCGCCCCCGCGGACGCAGGCGAAGAGGGGCTCCTCGTAGCTGGCGATGCGGATGCCAGCGCTCGCGAAGATCTCATCAGCCTCCCAGCCCAGCTCCTCGAGCTCGGAGCCCTCCTCCACGGAGACGACCTCGCAGCCCTCAATCGTCCGCTCCACGGGGGCAGCCACCATCGCCTCGATCCCCTCCCCACGCATCCGAATCCACTCGAAGGTCGACCGGTCCTCAATCGGCTGCCGGACCCAGGCGTAGTGACGGGCCAACGTGCGGCGAACCAGGAGATCGCTGTAGGCTTCGTTGCCCCAGCCAAGGAGATCCTCTTCGGACATGTCGTCCCAGCCGAGGCGCTGAAGCACGCCCCAGAGATCATCTGAGCTGCGCAGCGTCAGCACCGGCTCCTCGCGGGCGTTCACGACCACCCGAACCTGGTCGACCGGATCCCTCTGGGAGACGACTCCGAGCTCCAGCGCGTCCTCCGGTCGCTCGGCCCAGAAGGAGCCGGGCCCCGTGTAGAGAGGGGGTCGGCCCGCCCGATACAGCGTCGTCACCGCAGGCCGCGACAGGCTCCCGATCCAGCGATCACCGGCCAGCGTTCGATGCTGCGCATGCAGCAGCGGAGCCCCATGATGCGTCCGCGCGATCTGAACCTGCGCGAGCTGGAAGATCCCCGTCGCCACACCATGGCGCCGAGCCGCCGGGTGAACGTAGATACCAGCGACCTGGAAGCCATGCTCATCGTCCATCAGCGGAACGACCTGGAGTCCAGCCACGACCAGGCCGTCGCTCAAGACAAGGAAGCGATGAGCCCCGAAGCTGCCCTCGACGTGCACCCAGCTGGGCCCCGAGCCCACCACACGCTCGCGCCCCATGTAGGGGACCGCGGCCACGTCGTCGACCGGAGCCAGCAGCCAGGACAGCGGAGAGCGGTCGTCGGGTGGCCTCGCGAGCTCCTCGGAGAGGGCGACCAGCATCGCGGTCAAGGCAAGGATCATAGCAGCCCCTCGGTCAAGTCACCCAGGTCGTCTCCAGCCCAAGCCAGCAGGTAGGCCGAGTCAAAGAGCTCCTGGAGCAGCTGCATCCGCAAGATCGACGTCTCAGGCCAGCTCAGGACCAGGTCCAGCGGGAAGACCAGCTCACCGTCCGTAGCCATGGAGAAGTCCAAACGAAAGTCCGATCTCGGCCTCTCGGCCCGGAGCTCGTGTACAGAGTGTACAGCGGCGAGATCAGCGGGGGTCGGCTTCAGGCCGCCCGCCGCGGCCTTGGACGCCGGTCGCAGGAAATACGCAGCGCTGCGCCAGAAGTGAAGCCCGCCGCTGTCTGTCTCTGGAGAGATCATCGTCGCCCTCAGCAGCCCCTCCTCAATCTCCTCAGCGTCCCCGCCAAGATCCTCGATGTCCTGGTAGAAACGCCGGGCCATGAGGGTCGCGACGTCTTCCATGGTCGCATGCCCCGCTCCAAGCCCCGACAGTTCATCCGAGACCTCCAGCATGCGAGAGCTCCCTACGCCCTCCAGCAGCGCCGCGTCTCCCGTCTCCTCGAGCGACCGCAGGAGGTCATCCAGCCCACCATCTCGCTGGGCGGTCAAGACCAACGCCGAGGGGCGCACCTGCAACCGAATGGCCTCCTCCAGCAGCTGCTCGCCCCTGTCCAGGTCTCCGATGGAGACGACCTGGACGATCCGAGCCCTGACCCAGCTCCGAGATCGCCCAGGCCCAGACCCAGGCTCGAAGAAGGCCCTGTTCAGGAGATCGTCAACGATGCCCTTCCATCCCCCGGCCCGTGACCCACCGGGTGGCTTGCCCCTGAACGAGAAGCCCGTGAGGACCAGTCGATGCTTCACGTCCCCATCAGGACGCGGCAGCTCCCAGATCTCGATCCCGAGCACAGGGCGATCCCGCTTGAGCAGGCAGATGCGAAAGTGCGCGAGCTGATCCTCGCGACGGCTGCCCTCGAGGAAGATCCAGCTCACATCTCCGCGATCGGTCACCTGACCCTGGCGAACCACCCTCTCCGTCCCCATGTGCTGAGTCGCCGCCGGGCTCCCTGGTGGGTCCAGGAGCCACGCAGGCTGGGGCGGGCGCTCTCGTGGCGGCCAGGACGGACCCTGGCGATGGCTCACGATGGCGGCGATGAGCGCGGCGACGGTGACGAAGAGCATGCAGCAGCCTAACTCAGGAGCACCTGCTATCCTCGCGCCATGACACCCATTATGGTCCTCGCGATGGTCGTCGCCCTGATCGAAAAGCAGCGCGCCCAGGCCTTCCGAGACAGCCTCAACGACGCCCTCGGAGACATCTTCGCGACCAGCGATGCCCAGCTCTCCGAGATCCTTGGGGTCCTGTCCCGGGCCGGCTTCCCG
>CALGIB010000541.1 GCA_937915955.1 uncultured Pseudomonadota bacterium | reverse complement strand
GCTGCCGCGCTGGCCCCAGGACATGGGCAAGCGGGCCTTCCCCCACGAGCTGGGCTTGCGGGACCGCGTCTGCAGCTTCACGAAGGGCTGCTACATCGGCCAGGAGGTCATCAACCGCATGGAGACGATGGGCCGGACCAACCGGATGCTCCTGCGGGTCGAGCTCGACGCGCCGGTCCTGGGCCCGGTGTTCCTGGGCGACGAGGCCGTCGGGGACCTCAGCTCGGCGGGTCGGGTAGGGGACCGCTTCGTCGGCCTCGGGCTGCTGCGCAGGTCGGCCTGCGAGGCGGGCCTCGAGCTGCGCATCGAGGCGGAGGGCGGCTCGAGGAACGGATCTGTCATCGTCTAGACGGATCAACGATTGACGTGTCAACAACCCATGGTAAGGTACGGATCGGAGACCACGGTTTCCAGGGATTGGAAGACCTCAACCAGGGAGACGACATGGCCGCCTCTGCAAAGAGCCGAGAACGCGTCGCACGCAACTTCATTCGTACCTACGGCCGTAGCCGCTTCCGTCGGCTCCTCGAGTCGCTGGCGGGCAACGAGTCGGGCCAGACCATCGCAAACGAGTTCGGCGTCAGTCGAGAGCGCGTTCGGCAATGGAAGAACACCTTCGGGACGGTGATCACCCTCTACCAGGTGCACCCGGAGGTCGAGCGCGTCCTGCGCGAGCGCGCCGCCGTCGCGGGCTGAGCCCACGCAGGACTTGCCGCTGTGCTGACCTCGACACCCTGCCTTCGGGCGGGGTGTTGGTGCTCTGTGAGGCCGGCATCGGGTTAGGGAAGGGGCCCAACCCAGGCCAGGAGCCCTGCTCATGTCTCGACGGATCTTCATCGCTGGCGGCGCGATCACCCCCTTCATCGGCAAGGGAAGCCCCGACTTCATCTGGAAGCGGCACCCCGAGTTCGGGCAGCGCGAGAACCCCACCCTCCGGGAGCTGCTCACGCAGGGTGACCCAGGCCGCGGCCAGCCTGGACGCCGATCTCGGCCTGGTGGACAAGTCCTACGTGGGCAACTTCGTCGGTGAGCTGTTCGTGAACCAGGGCCACCTCGGGGCGGCCCTGGCCGGCGTGCACCCGGCGCTGGCCAACAAGCCCTCGATGCGGGTAGAGGGCGCCTGCGCCTCGGGCGGGCTGGCCATGGCCTGCGGCGTGGACGCGCTCAAAGCCGGCGCCGACGTGGCGCTGATCGCCGGCGTCGAGGTCCAGACCACCGCCAGCGCCCGCGTCGGCGGTGACTACCTGGCCCGCGCCTCGGACTACGCGCGGCAGCGCAGCATCGACGACTTCACCTTCCCGGCCCTGTTCGCTCGCCGGACCAAGGCCTACCGCGAGGCCTTCGGGGTGAGCGAGGCGGACATCGCGCACGCAGCGGTCAAGGCCTACGCCAACGCCAACAAGAACCCGCTCGCCCACATGCGGGCGACCACCGTCACCCTCGAGCACGCCAGCGCCGCCAGCGAGCGGAACCCCAACTTCCTCTCGCACGAGGAGTACAGCCCCTACCTGAAGGTGACCGACTGCTCGCAGGTCAGCGACGGCGCCGCGGCGATGTTCCTCTGCACGGAGGAGGGCCTGGCCAAGCTGGGCCTGAAGCCCCAGGACTGCGTCGAGATCCTCGGCCTGTCCCAGGCCACCTCCTCGCTCTACGAGGACGGGGACCTCAGCAGCCTGGCGACGACCCGGGTCGCGGCGCAGCGCGCCTACGCAGCCACGGGCCTGGCCCCCTCGGACATGCAGGTGGCCGAGGTGCACGACTGCTTCACCGTGACCGAGCTGATGATGACCGAGGCGCTGGGCTTCGCCGAGCCGGGGCAGGGCAGCCAGCTGATCCAGAGCGGCGCCAGCCAGATCGACGGCCGCATCCCGGTGAACACCGGCGGCGGTCTGGTCGGCTTCGGCCACCCCGTGGGGGCCACCGGCGTCAAGCAGGCGCTCGAGATCTTCCGCCAGATGAAGGGTCGCTGCGGCGACTACCAGGTGCCCGGCGCCCCCGGACTAGGCATCACCGCCAACATGGGCGGGGATGACAAGACGGTCGTCGTGGGTGTCTACAAGAACCTCGGCTGAGCCAGCTCGGCGGGTCCGGTCCACCCGGGCTCGTTAGGATGGCGCTGAGAGAGGAGACGCTCACATGCTGACCATCCTGCTCGGCGCCGCCATGGCGCAGGAGGGGGCCGAGACGACCGTCGAGGTCATCCCCGCACCCGAGCTCGTGCCCCAGGAGAGCCTGGCCAGGCGCTACGCGGTGGTGGTGGGTGTCTCGACCTACGCGCACCTGCCGAGCGAGCTGAACCTGGCCAGCGGGCACGGCGACGCCAGCCGCGTCGCGCTCGCCCTGCGCGAGGAGGCCGGCTACGCCGATGTGCGCCTGATCACCGACGCCGAGGCCACCCGCGAGCGCATCGAG
>CALGIB010000540.1 GCA_937915955.1 uncultured Pseudomonadota bacterium | reverse complement strand
CATGGCCATGATGAGGTTCTCGGTGGCCATGAAGGGCGGCTCGCCGTCGATGCGTCGGCGGATGACCGCCGGGTAGACGACCAGGCCGCCGAACACGTTCTGCAGGATCTCCAGGATGCCGTCGGACCCGAGGAAGGCCTCGGGCAGGGACATGCGGCGGTTGGCCGAGTCGTCCAGCGTGCGCTCCATCCACTGCACCGCGCCGGTCCAGGCGGTGTTCTGGGACATGCTCATGACGTGGCGGGCCAGGGCGCAGACCCGCTCGCTGCGCATCGGGTTGCGCTTGTAGGCCATGGCCGAGCTGCCGATCTGGTGCTCGCCGAAGGGCTCCTCGAGCTCCTTGAGGTTGGCCAGCAGGCGGATGTCCGTGGCGATGCGGTGCGCGGTGCTGCCGAAGCTGGCCAGGGCCGAGACCACCTCGTGGTCCACCTTGCGCGGGTAGGTCTGGCCCGTGATCCGGAAGGCGCTGGGGAAGCCGAAGCTGGCCGTGACGCGCTCGTCCAGCTGCTCGACCTTGGCGTGATCCCCGTCGAAGAGGGTCAGGAAGCTGGCCTGGGTGCCGGTGGTGCCCTTGACCCCGCGGAAGCGCAGGTCGTCGCGGGCCCGCTGCAGGGCGCGCAGGTCCATCAGCAGCTCCTGCAGCCAGAGGCAGGCGCGCTTGCCGACGGTGGTCAGCTGGGCCGGCTGGAAGTGCGTGAAGCCCAGGGTGGGCAGGTCCTTGTGCTCCTCGGCGAAGCGCCCCAGCAGGTGGATCGCGTTGGCGAGCTTGGGGATCAGCAGGTCCAGCGCGTCGCGCAGCACGACCAGGTCGGTGTTGTCCCCGACGTAGCAGCTGGTGGCGCCCAGGTGGACGATGGGCCGGGCCTCGGGGATCAGGTCGCCCCAGGCGTGCACGTGGGCCATCACGTCGTGCCGGAACTTCATCTCGTAGGTGGCGGCCAGCTCGTAGTCGATGTCGTCCAGGCTGCCGCGCATCTGCGCGAGCTGGGCGTCGGTGATGGCCAGCCCCAGGGCCTGCTCGGCCTCGGCCAGCGCCAGCCAGAGGCGCCGCCAGGTCGAGAACTTCTTGTGGGGCGAGAACTGGTAGCTCATCTCCGCGCTGGCGTAGCGGGAGACCAGGGGGTGCTCGTACAGGCGATCCGACATCGGCGGCGTCCTCGTCACTTCTTGAGGGGGCGGAGCTCGATGTAGCTGACGGGCACGTCAGCCTCAGGTGACGGTCTCTGAAACTCCAGCGGGAAGCCGACCGCGACCTCGTACTCGCCCAGCGGGATCCGGTAGCTGGCCCAGTCGGTCACCGAGTAGGGCAGGCCGCTGGCCTTCAGCATGGCCAGCACCTCGGACTCCTTGGTCGAGCAGCCCAGGCGCAGGTCCCCGACCTGGACCACGCCCGCGAAGGGCTTGTCCGCGAAGGGGCCGGAGACGTCGGTCTCGTCGCAGGTCAGCTCGAGCATGACCGGCTGGCTGCCGCCGGCGCCGTCGCTGGGCTCGCGCACCGTCAGGCCCAGCTCGTCGTAGACGTACTTCTGCACAGCCACGCCCTCGCCGTCCGGCCTCCACGTCCGGCTCCAGGGGCCGAGCAGGTCGGTGACGCCCTTGGCCGGGAAGACGAAGGTGGCGGTCTTGCCGCAAGCGCTGAGGCCCTCGGCGCTCATCACCAGGGTGTGGTTGCAGGCGCCGCCGTCGGGTGAGGGCGGCGCGGGCCTGGTGGCCCCGAACTTGCCGGCGAAGACCAAGGGGACCAGGAGCAGCATGTTCATCCCAGGCTGTCGAGCGTGCTCGCGATGTGCAGGCGCTTCTCGAGCGCCTCGAGGCGCGAGGCGGCGTCCGCGTGCCCCCTCTCCAGCCGCAGCGTCTGCTGGAACCAGCGGCGAGCCAGCGCCAGCTCGGCGAGGTTCTCGTAGGCCAGGCCGACGCGGTAGGCCAGCGGCGCGTGCCGGTGCGAGCGCGGCGCCCCCGCCTGGATGGCGGCCAGGGCCTGCTCGGACTTGTCGAACAGCAGCAGCTCGTCCACGACGGCCTCGAGGATCTCGAGCGCCTTGGCTTGGACCTCACGGCGTCCTTCGCGGACCACCCTCGCGGCGTCCTCGACCGCGATCTCGGCCTCGTCCAGCTCGAGGTAGATCCGGGCCCGCTCGAGCAGCACCTCGTCGCTGTGGCGAGCGCTGAGCGCCGCATCGAGCAGATCCAGGGCCTCGTCCGAGAGCCCCTCATCCGAGAGCACCCGGGCGATGCGGGCCGCCGGGGCCCCGGACTGCAGGACCCAGTCGCTGGCCTCGGCGACGGCCAGGTCGGGGCGGCGGACCCGGGAGAGCTGGCGCAGGCGCAGCAAGCGGGCCTCGTCCCCGTCCCCGGCGTGCAGGAAGGCCGCGGTGGCCAGCTTGAGCGCCATGACCTGGCGACCGCTGCTGCTGGCGGCGTCCACGGCCTGGATCAGCGGGGGCACGCCCAGCTTGCGGGCCATCGCGCGGTGCAGTCGGAAGTCCTCGGTTCGGCCCATGCGGCACTCGAGACAGTCTCCGGCCCGATCGCGCTCGCCCCCGCAGTTGGCGCAGGCGCCGGGCACCAGCGGACGCAGGGGCGCTCTCCAGCGGGCCAGCCCTGTGGGCTTGCCCGCGTCGTCGAGTTGAAGGTCTCGGGGCTCCCCCTCGACCAGACGGGTGGTCCAGGACCTCACTCCTCCCTGCTATCTCCGCTGGCCGAGGCCTGCTCGCAGCCGAGCACATCGCCCGCGGTGGTCACGGTCTCGGCGACGTTGGGGCGCGCCATCGCGAAGCTCTCGTGGAAGAACCTGGCCTCTCCGCAGCGCCCCTGCTCGGCGAGCACGTGGATGCCGGCGGTCTGCAGGCCGCGGTCGCCGGGGTAGTCCAGGAGCCAGTCCGCGAACCAGGGGTCCTCGCCCAGCTCGAAGGCGTGGGGCGCCTGGGCCCAGAGCGCCAGGCGCTCGGTGACCGCCTCGCCCTGGTGGCTGCCGTTCTCGGCGATCACCAGGCCGTACAGCGCGTCGGCCTGCTCGAGGTCCCCGACGTCGTGCAGGGCCCGAGCGAGCTCCATGCGGAGCCGGGCGCTGGCGGGGTTGCGCAGGTGCTCGTCGCGGGCGGCGGCCAGGCCCGGGGGCTCGCCCGCCTGCACGCTGGTCACCATGTGCTCGAAGACCGGCCGGCGATGCCCGGGCTGCCCCGAGGGGTCCAGCTCGACGACGTAGCCGACCCGGTTCAGCACGCGACCACGCAGCAGGTGGTGCTCGACGAGCAGGAAGCGGGCTTGGCCGTCGGGGTCGTGGAACTGCAGCGCGTGCGAGGTCCAGCCTGGCGCTCGAGCCGGCGGGGCGTCCACGATGCGCGCCTCGCCGCTGATCTGCCGCCCCCACTGGCTGACCAGGACCTCGTCCGTCATCGGATCGCCCTGACCCAAGGCATCCCAGCGCAGGGTCTCCAGGCCGCAGAACGCGAACTCGCTGCTGCCCGGCCCGGTCGTCCAGGCCGGCATGCCGCGGACCGTGAACGTGTAGGGGCGCTCCTCGGTGCCGCGCAGCATGCGCGCCGGGACCTCGAGGCTGGCGCCGACGTCCTGCAGCACCACCGTCCTGGTCGGGCGCAGCGTCAACGGCATGGCCAGGCGCAGCAGCGGTCCGAGGGCCAGGCTGAGCAGCACGAGCGCAGCGACGCCGAGCTCCTGGACCCGGCGAGCCCGGGCGGCGAGCGAGGGCACAACCATGTGGGGCGGGTGCACGGCGAGGGCGGCCAGGACCCCTCCGACGAAGCCACCGGCGTGGGCCCAGTGGCTGGTGCCCTGGTCGTACAGCGTGCCGCCCAGAAGGAAGGCGAAGAACAGCAGGTTGCCGTAGCCGTAGAAGCGGCGCTGGCCCGGCGGGAGCTGGTCGCCGAAGCGGAAGCCGATGGCCAGCTGGGCGCCCCAGAAGCCGAAGCCCAGGATCGAGGAGCCCACGACCGGGTTGTCCTGGAAGAGCGCGATGAAGAGCGCGCCGACCAGCACCGCGGCGGCCCCGACCAGGGCGTAGCCGCGGCCCCCCAGCGCCCGCTCGACGCGGTAGCCGCAGTAGCCGAGGACCGCGAGGTTCGGGAACAGGTGGAAGGGCCCGGCGTGCACGAACTGGCTGCCCCAGGCCGACCACCAGGCGCCGTCGAAGACCAGGGGCTCGAGCCCCGTGGCGCTGCCCTGGTAGGCGCCGAACAGGAGCTCGGCCAGCTCGGTGGGGAGCAAGCCCAGCAGCAGCTGGACGACGCCGGCGAGGAAGACAACGCCGGTGCCCAACATGCTGGCCCAGGGCCAGGGTGGGCTGCGGAAGTGCGCGGCGATCCGGGCGCCGGGGGCGTGGAAGGCCTCGACGAGGGCCGGGATCGAGCCCAGGGGGCGGAAGCCCTGGCCCGTCCAGGGGGCGTGCTGGATCTCGGCACTGGGCGGCAGCTCGCCACGGCGGATGCGGTCGTCCAGATCGTTCAGATCGATCGGGGCGGTCTCGCCCTCGAAGCAGAGCTGGGGGTTCATCTCCAGTCCCCTATTACGACAAAGCTCGCCCAGAACCAGGGATGGTGGAGCTCGGGATCGGCGATCAGGGCCTGCTGGCTGCGCTGCATGGCGGTCGCGACATCCTCGCCCTGCGCCAGGTTCTCGTAGAAGCCCTCCATCAGGGCCCGCGTGCCCAGATCGTCCACCTTCCACAGGCTGGCGACCAGCGTCTCGACCCCGGCTCGCCGGAACTGGGCGGACAGCCCGTTGATGCTGACCGCCAGCTCGCTGCCGGCGGCCTCGGGCGCCTTCACGGGCAGGCCGGACTCGCAGGCGCTGAGCACAACCAGCCGAGCCTTGTCCAGGTAGGGCGCCAGGCCCGGAATCTCCCGGTAGCTGAGGCGACCGCCGGCCTGGCTCGCGTCGCCCACCACCAGGTAGCTGCGGTCGGGCTGCTGCGGGTCGATGACGCCGTGGGTGGCCAAGTGGACGGTGCTCTTGCCGCGCACCTGCTCCTGCAGGAGCTGCCGCCCCAGCGAACCCACGATCAGCGTCGAGCCGGGCCAGCCTCCGGCGATCGCGCGCACCTCGTCCTCGGCCTCGGGCAGGCTGCCGTCCGGATTGCCCACCAGCAGCAGCTCCTCGGGCCGCAGGTGGAAGCGCACCTGCGTGGCGCCGTGGGAGCGCAGGGAGCCGACGTGGGTGACGCTGGCGACCGCCATGTCCTGGGCCAGGTAGCGGCCCTCGTGGCGCAGCATGGCGAAGGGCAGCTGCTGCAGGCCGCCGGTGGCCGAGACGACCAGGACGCGGGCCCCCTGCAGATCCTCGGCGATGGGCGCGATGAGCCAGGCGCCGAGCTGGTCGGCCATGCCGTCGGTCCAGGACACGTCGTCGATCATCTGGGCCCGCAGGCTCCGGGTGAGCCTGGAGGTGAGCCGCTCGACCTGCTCGGGCTCGACCGACACCCTGTGCACCTTCAGGCGGTCGTGGGCCACCAGCAGGATGACCAGCTCGTGCTCGAGCAGCAGCGGCTGGATGACCACCACGCCCGGCTCGAGCTCGCGCTGGATGGCCTCGAGGTCCTCGGGGTCGACGCGCACGAGCTGGTCGAACTCGGGGTTGGCCGCCCGCAGCTCGTCCACCGCGCCCGCGAACTCGACGTGCAGATCGGCCAGGCGCACCCGTAGGTGCCCGGCCTGCTCGGTGTCCGGCTCGATCCGGGCCAGGCGCTCGGAGACCCAGGCCTGCTCCTGCTGGAGCTGGCGGTAGCGGC
>CALGIB010000539.1 GCA_937915955.1 uncultured Pseudomonadota bacterium | reverse complement strand
AGGATGGACCAGCTGGCGACGCGGATGACCTCGTCGGTGAGCTCGTCTCCGATGACCGTGTCGACCTGGATGTCCTCAGGGCCGGCCCCGACCACGAACTGGTCGCGGCGGTTGAACACGAAGACGTTGCTCCCGCTCACCGGCCCTTTGGGGACGTTGGGCAGGTAGCCGACCGGGATCCGCCCGCCGTCGTGGAGGGACAGCAGCCCGTCGAGCTTGCGGGCCAGGTCGGTGACCGAGGAGACCGCCTCCGAGCCTGATGTCGCTGACCCCTTCACAAAGTCCGGGCTGGGATGGGTGCCTCCGAAGGCGTAGGACGAGTCCGACTCATCGACGCCGTCGGACCAGTTGATCGTCACCAGCCGGCGGCGTGGTGCCAGGTTGCGCGAGCGCCTGGTCCAGAGCCTCGACTCGACCGTCCGGACGTTGGTCTCCGTCTTGAGCTTCCGCCCCCAGCCAGGCTGGGCGCCACACGGCATCCCGATCATCGGGTAGTAGTTGCCGACCGAGAGGTAGCCGGAGACGTTGGACTGCGTGCCGATGGTGAGTCGCCACCCAGCGGCCGTCTCGCCGAGCATGTTGACAACGACTGCGACGGCGTTGGGGACCAGGGCCAGGGTGCCGGTGGCTCCCTCCGTGCCGTCGAGGCCGTCGAGGATGAGCCTTGGGCGCTTGCCGGTGAACGTGCTGTCCCAGCGGCCTTCGGTGTTGTGGAGGACCTGGCGGCGCTTGCCGCCGCCCAGGTCGACCCACCAGCCAGCGCACTCGTCGACGTGGAGGTAGGGCGTCTGACTGGAGGCGCCCGGAATGATCGTGTTGCCGCGCCGGGTGTAAGCCATCGCCGTCATGCCCACCGCGGCGTCGATGCTCGCGACGGTGACCCAAGCCGCTGTGCCTACGTCGTACCGGGCCAGGGTCGCCGTGCGCCAGTCGATGCCAGTGAGCACGTGGATGAGCATGTCGTTGCCGACGTCGGACTCCTCGGTGCCCAACAGGGTCTCGTCGTAGGCCAGGGCGATGACCTCGTTGGTCGTGTTGTCGACCGACCGCCAGCCCTGCCTGGGGGTGGGATAGGCCGTCGGGAAGATCCGCTCGATGGAGTAGTCGTACCGCGGGGTGATGACGTGCTGGACGTCGAGGGCGATGGAGCCGGCCTTGGCCGTGACCTTCGTCGGACCGTCGACCGACACCGGCGTCGCCGCGTAGGGCGTGCCGTCGAGGTCGTCGGGGTTGGTGAATCCGGCCGCCAGCGTGCCGTCCGCGTACTCGTCGCTGGTGAAGTGCACCTCGGTCCAGTCGCTGTCGGCCGTCGTGACCGCGCCCACATGGCCGAACACGATCTCGTGATTGGCGTTGGGCGTCGCCACGTCGGTGAGGACCGTACCCGTGGGCCCCACCGTCCACTCCATCTCCTCGGGTCCTGCAGCTCGGACCCAGCTGCGAACCGTGCCCACGCCGTCCACCTCGGCCAGATCGATCTTGATCCGGAGGCCGAGGCTCGTGTCGATGGCGACGTCGGAGCCGACGGTGGCGCTGGCGTTGTTCCTGTCGATGATCCGGCAGTTGGTCGAGCCGATCCGGAAGCTGATGTCGTAGTCGTCCACGCCGTCTGCGATGCGGACGAGGATGGCCGTCGTGTTCGTGGTGATCGAGCCGCCCGAGTTGATGGTCACCTCGGCCTCGAGGCTGATGCCCTCCGCGATCGTGCCCGTCGGATTCCGGGTGTACTTGAGCTGATTGGCGACGGTGCTGAGGTTCAGCGCCCCGGCGGCGAGCGCCCCGGTACCTGCGCCGGCCGCCGTCCAGCCGCAGTCGCCAGGCAGGTCGAACGGCAGCCAGGTCGTGGTCCAGCCGGCCTGGTGGTTGAGGCCCGGCTGGGCCTTGAAGTGCGGCGGGGTGATGCTGCTCGGCCCGCCGAGGTAGGCGACGGCCAGGGAGTTGTCCTCGTTGCCTGGGTTCGCGTCCCAGTTGTGGGCCATGATCACGCGACCCTTGCCCACCTGGTAGCAGGCGGCCAGGCCGCGGGGAGTGGTCGAGGCGTCCTGGCTGTGCCACCAGGTGCCGATCTTGTTGGCCGCGCTGTCCTGGACAGGGGATCGACTGAGCCAGCCCCACGTCAGCCCGGAGTCCCGAGACTCAAAGACAAGCCGCTCCCCTACCTCGGTGCCAGCGGCCTCGTCCGAGGTGTAGCCGGTGACGATGCCCTCCTCGCTCACCGTCAAGGTCAGCTCTCCGGCGTCGACCTGGTACGGGGTGCCGGCGCCGGCGGAGAGCGACCAGGCCGCGAGGTCGTAGGAGTCGGTGTCAGGAACGACCTCGCCGCCCGTCTTGAGCGAGCTGCTGAAGGCGCTCCCGGTGGAGTGGTGGAAGGCGTAGACCAGCGGACCCACGACCAGCCCCAAGTGAAAGACGTGGAAGGCCCCGCCGAAGACCAGCACCTCTGGATACCGGCCTTGCCCGTCGCTGATGCCCGTCGCGCCGGAGTCGAACGTGGTGCCGGCCGTCCTTACCGTGCGGTACGAGAAGCCGCGGTCGCGGGACGCCACCTCTCGGAGCAGGTCCAGGGTGGTCGTCGAGTCGCCAGCGCCTACGGCGTCGCGGAGCTCGAAGACCAGCAGGACCTGCCCCCCGAGCGCCGCTCCCCGGATGCGACCTGGAGTGTAGGCGGCCGCGTCGATGGCGTCCTCGAGCACGGCGTCCGAGTACGTGGCCCAGGTCGCGCCGCTGTCCGAACTGGCGACGGCCTGGATCTGGAAGGTGTCGACGACCGCGTCGCCGTCCAGGTCCAGGTCGACCCAGTAGTAGCAGATCAGCGTTCCGTCAGGCAGCTCCACCAGGCACGGGCTGAACACGTTGGGCGGCGCAGCAGCCTGGGTGTGTAGACCGACCGCCGCCCCCCAGGTCCCGTCGCTCGCCCGGACACGAGCCCGAACGCCGTAGGGGGCGAGGCCAGCGCTCAGCTGTGACTCGTAGACCAGGACGCAGGTTCCGTCGGAGATCCCGATGATGTGGGGGTCCTGGGTGTAGACCGTCGATGCGGTGCCGTCGGTCCAGGTCAGGGCTTCCCAGCCCTGGAGCAGGTGCGGGCCCACGCGACCCTTGAACAGGGAGTCCGCTGTCTGTTTCCACGCGAAGGCCGCGCTCTCGTACCCGATGCCGGCGAGGCCGGGGTGAACGCACTGCATCGTGAGGGAGCCCCCAGCGGCCTGTGCCCCGCTGGGGTCAAGGACGAGCGGGGTGGCCTCCGAGGGGATGGCGTCACCAGGGTGGGGGCCCTGCTGGGTGTAGCTGGACTGCGCAGCCCAGATGGCATCGGACGTCAGGAACCTGGGGTCAAGGACCCCGAGCACCTGGTGGAAGGTCCTGGATACGTCGCTCACACAATCCCCCGTCGCCGGCTGGAGCCTCGCACTGCGCGACCGAGCGGCCCGCCGGTGCGGAGGTTGTCCTCGACGAACTCGTTGAAGATCCGATGCTTGTACCGCATCTGAACAACCTGCGTTCCGCCGCCTGCCGACTCTCCTCGGTTCAGCGCATCTACCCCAGCCGGACCACCGGCGGCCTGGGTACCCCGGTCGGTGAGAAGCGACTCGTCCCGGAGAACGGTGGCGCCCACCTCGTCGGGCGAGCCTCCCTGGATCCGTGTACCGCCGATGTGGAAGCTTGGCGCAGGCTGCGCGGCGATGGACGCGATGGTCCCGACGCCGATCGCGGCAGCGGCAGCGAAGCCGGCGATGCCGAAGGCGTTGGGCGGCACAGGAGGGCCGAGCGTGGCCACGGACTGGATCAGGGCCTGTGCTGTGGCGATGCCAGCCTGGACGATGGCGACCGCCTTGGCGACGCGAAACTGGGTGCGAGCTGCGTCTTTCGCGGCCTGGGAGCCCTCTTCGTGGGCGTTGACCTGTGCCTGCAAGGCTGCATCAGCCAAAGCGCCGAGTCCCGCGGTCAGGTCGGAGGCGACCCCCAGCTTGGCCTGGGCCGATGCTGTGGCTACGTCCTGTTCGGACTTGATCCTGGCGAGCTCCGCCTTGTGCTCAGCCTCGTGTGCCGCGGACGACTTGGCCAGCGCGGCGGCATCCGTTGCCTGGATGGCCAGCTTGATCTCGGAGATCTCCGCCTCGGACGCCGCGAAGACCTCGACCCGGGCAGCCTCGGCCGCGGCGAAGGCCTCGACGCTCCCGTCCGTCTTGGCCAGGAGCTCGTCGATCTTCGCCAGTTCGTCGTCGCGCTGGGCGATGACAAGGTCGACGCCCTCGAGCTGGGCCAGCTGTGCCTGGTGGGCAACACCCTCGAGGGCCTCCAAGGCGGTGGCCTGCTCCCGCACGACAGCAGCGGCCTCACGGGCTGCCTGGGCTGCCTCCCTGTCCGCCTGGGCCTTGCGACGCTTGGCCTCGGCAGCGCCGTCGGTGGCCTCCTTCTCCTTGTCCTCGGCCTCTCGCTCCGCCTCGACGGCACCCACGAGGAGCTCGGCCTCCGCCCGGTAGTCCTTGGCCCCTACGGCGGCCAGCTCGAAGCCTTGCCCGGTGGCCTGGAGGACAGCACCAAGGGGTCCAGATGCGACGAGGAGCGTCTCCAGCGTGGTCCCGAAGTCCGAGAGCAGCGGGTTCAGCGAGCTGACCTTCGCCACCATCGCGTCGAAGCTGTCGGTCATCGACTCGACGCCGGTGACCATGTCGAGGGCGGCCAACTCCAGCGTCACGATACCGACCGCGGCCTCACCCACCATCGGCGCGAGCTCGCCGCCGAGAACGAGCACGGCCTGTTGCGCGGCCACAGCCATCGCAGCCATCGCGTCGTTCGCGCGGTAGATGGACTCCTCGGCGGCGGGGTCGATGCCGGCGAAGGCACCGATCTCCTGGTAGGGAGCCAGCTCCTTCGCCAGGTCGGCGGAGGCCGACACGATCCCGACGATCCCCGCCGCGAGCCCGACCACCGCCGCGGCGGCCAGCGCTGTCGAGGACGCGACGAGCACGACGGGGTTGTTCAGCCCGGTGACTACGTCCTTGAGCTTCTCGTACTGCTCACCCGAGACGCCGGCGAGTTCGGCGACGCCCTTGAGGCCCTTCTCGAGTTCGGCCGTTGCCTCCTTTGCCTCACGAGCAGCAGCGGCCTGGGCCTTGGCGGCGTCGCGGGCCGCGGCCTTCGTCTCTCGAAAGGCCTTCGTGATCTCCTTCGCGGCGGCCTTGCTCTCCTTGGCGGCCATGCCTGGCAGGGTGCCGAACGCCTTGGCGACGTCGCGCATGTCCAGATCTGCGCCGAGTTGGACGTCACTGGCCATTGAGATCACCGTTGAGGGAGTTGATCAGGGCCTTTCGGACTGGCTCCCGCATGTCCTTCTTGAGCTGCTTGAAGCGCCCCCGGAGGCTGCTCAGAACGTGCCGGAACTGGCCGCGCTTGAGGGTCTTCCCGAAGCGGGCCGACCGAACGTACTGGGCATAGCCACTGGAGTTGCGGAGGGCGACTCGAACTCGGTACTGCCCAGTGTCCACCTCCGTCACCATCGCCCAGCTGTCGGCGCTCTCCCCGGTGGCACGGGGCCACTCAGGGATCAGCACGTCGTCATCAAACGCCTCCACCACCGGGCGCATGACCTCCAGGGCCGGCCCCGTGGCCTTGGCGACCATCGCCTCCAGCTCAGCGCGGCTCGGCGTCGTCACCCGCATCGTGGCCCGGCCGCTCTTCGCTGTGGTGGAGGTGGGCATCAGCGCTTGGTCTTCTTCGCGGGGGGGGTGGTCCGGACGGTG
>CALGIB010000538.1 GCA_937915955.1 uncultured Pseudomonadota bacterium | reverse complement strand
GCTCATCAGCTCGTCGCTGCGGCGCTGGTTGCCGGCGGTGGGCATCGTGTAGCTGGCGAAGCCGAGGTTGTGGGCGGCGAGCAGGTCCTGGGGAAAGACCCCGTCGATCACGCTCAGGTGCATCTCCTTGAGGTCGTCCAGCGCGCCCTGCACGGCCATGGCCTGCTGCTCGGACACGGCCTCGGCCATCAGCGCGTCGATCTCCGGGCCGCGCAGGCCCAGGGCCTCGGACAGGTTGAGCAGCTCCTTGGCCTCGTCCTCGAAAGGCAGCACCAGCTCGCCCTTGCGGGCCGCGAGCAGGTCGGAGGCGAAGAGATCGCGGGCGACGTGGTTGTAGGGGGCCGGGTCTCGCTGGGCCTGAATCTGCTCCAGGCTCGTCTGGCTCAGGTCCTTGGCGCTGCCGTTGACCCAGGTCACGGGGATCGGCTCGGTCAGGTGGCCGTAGAGCTCCTCGCCCTGGACCTGGCGGACCACCAGCTTCTCCTTGACGCCCTCGATGCGGACGGGCTGATCCGCCAGCACGTAGACGACGTTGCGGGGATCCTCGCCGTTGAACACGCTCAGCCGCATCGGCACGACCGGTTCGTCGGTCAGGAAGCGGAAGGCCATGCCCTGGACGTGGCCGTCGAAGGGGCTGCCGGCCGGCCGCGAGGTGTCGGCGGTGCGCATGCCGGGGTGAGGCGTGGCGCCCTCGGCCCCGCCCACCTTGGCCTTGATGGCCACGAAGCACCACTTCGCCACCACGTAGTCCTTGACGGTCTCGTCCATGCCCTCGGGGTAGGCGTAGCCGTTGTCGTCCATCCACTTCTGCAGCGCCTTGGGGCTGCCGGCCTCGAGCACGGCGACCTCGTACATGCCCACGGCTTCCTGGCGGACGACGTTGACGTCCATGTACCCGAGGGCGTCCATGCCCTCCATCTCGGGCGCCGCGGAGCTCTTCATGGCGAGCATGCCGCCGAGGCCGCTGCGGCTGCGGCTGACCGGGTAGGGCTCGTAGAGCTCGACCGTCATCTCGGGCGGGTCGACGGCGTTCTCGAGGTGGGCGAAGGTGTCGTCCTCGATCTTGCGGATGGCCGGCGGGCTGGGGAACGGGATGAGCATGCCGAAGTCCTCGACGTTGCCCGTGAAGCCAGGGCGCAGAGCCATGGTCTCGACGCCGCCGACGCCAGGGATCTGGCGGTGCATGACGTAGGTGCGCTGCGCGCCGACGCGCTCGATGGTCGGGGGCGGTCCGGAGCCCAGGTAGATGGGCGGGACCATGCCGCAGGGGTCGGCGTCGACGAGGCCGGTGAGGGCGAGCAGGGTTCCAATCATCGGGTCATCCGGGGATGGGGAAGGGGGAGCGGTTCTTGTTCCCGCTGTCCTTCTTGGGGAGCGAGACGACGGGGGCTTGGGGGCGCAGCGGGTCCTCGCGACGCGCGTTGCGCCTGGACGGCATGGTCCAGGGGCTGAAGCTCAGGTTCTGGGCGGCCAGCACCTTCTGGGGGAAGACCCCGTCCAGCACGGTCAGGTGCATCTCGCGCACGTCGTCCAGGGCGCCGGAGACCGCACGCTCGCGCTGGGTGGCCAGCTCCTGGTTGTGCAGCCGGTCGATGGCCACGCCCCGCAGGCCGAAGGACTCGGAGATGCGCAGCAGCTCCTTGTCCTCCTCCTCGAAGTCCAGGGACAGCTCGCCGGAGCGGGCGTTTCGCGTGGCCAGCAGGTCGGCCGCGAACAGGTCCCGGGCGATGGAGCTGTAGACCGTCTGGTCGCGCAGGCTGTTGAGGTAGTCCTCGTTGCCGGGGGCCAGATCGGACTCGGTGCCGTTGAAGAACACCACCGGCAGGGGCTCGGTCAGGTTGCGGTAGACCTGCTCGCCGGTGACCTGACGGACCACCAGGTCCTGGCCCACGTCGTCCATCTGGACGGGGTCGTCGGCCAGCACGTAGACCACGTTGCGGGGGTCCTCGCCGTTGAAGACGCTCAGGCGCATCGGGATGACCGGCTCGTCGGTGGCGAAGCGGAAGCCCATGCCCTGGACGTGGCCGTCGAAGCTGCTGCCCTCGGGGCGGCTCGTGTCCGCTCGCCGCATGCCGGGCCGAGGCTGGGCCCCGTCGCCGCCGCCGACCCTGGCCTTGATCGCTACGAAGAACCACTGGGTGTCGACGTAGTCCTGGACCACGTCGTCCATGCCGTCCGGGTACTGGTAGGCGTTGTCCGCCATCCAGAGGCCCAGGGCCTTGGGCGAGCCGGCCTCGAGCACCGCGACCTCGTACATACCCACCGCCTCCTGGCTGACCACCCGGACCTCGTCCTCGCGCAGGCGCATGGTGGGCTCGGCGGACTCCTCGGCGACGGACCTCATGGAGCCGCCGTCCGCCATGGCCACGTCGTCCAGGTAGTAGTTGTAGGGCTCGTAGAGGTGGACCTGCACCTGGGGCGGATCGATCGCCGCCTCGATGTGGGCGAAGGTGTCGTCCTCGATCTTGCGGATGGCCGGGGCCGAGGGGAAGGGGATGAGCATCCCGAACTCCTCGACGTTGCCGGTGAAGCCGGGCCGCAGGACCATCGTCTCGACGCCGCCGACGCCCTGGATGCGGCGATGCATCACGTACGTGCGCTGGGCGCCGGTGCGCTCGAGCTGGCTGGGGGGCTGGCCGGTGAGCTGGATGGGCGGAACCATGCCGCAGGGGTCGGCCTGGGCGAGACCCGCGAGGAGGGCGACGATCATCCTGGAAACTCCTGATCCGCAAACTTGACTCGGTACTCGAGCACGCCCGGTCCGGACGACTCCGCGTCACTCAGCCAGACCTCGCCGAAGACCGACCAGTCCGACTCTCCACTCTCGACAACGCTGAACCACGGCCCCGCCGCGAAGTGAACGCCCTCCAGTCACCACCGGGACCAGAGGTGGGCCAGCCCGACGCGCTTGACCTTGCCGCCGGTCTCGAGGTGCTTGAGGCTGCCGGTGCCCGCGAAGGTGATGTGTTGCTTCTCCTTGAGCGGGATCTCGGTCGGCGGGACCGTGCCGCGGACCTGCCCCTCGGCGTCCAGCAGGCGCATCTCCATGGTCACCGTGTCCCGAGCCAGCTCGCGCCGGAGGAACTCGTCGTGCTGCTCGTCCAGCGCGTGGGAGCCGTGCTCGGTCAGGTAGTGCTCGGTGTCGTGGAAGTAGAAGAGCAGGGTCTCCAGCTCGATGGTCGGCTCGCCGAGGCGCTGGGTGTTCCAGTCCTCGAGCAGGACCGCGAGCTCTCCCTCGGTCAGGTGCATGTCCTCGGTCTGGTCGCCCAGGCTGCAGCTGGTCTTGCAGTCGGCACCCGAGGGGGGCTCGAGGGTCGGGGTGTCGGCCTCGGGCTGGGCCAGGGTGGCGGCCTCGACGCTGTCCAGGGCTCCGGGGCCGGTGCATGCGAGCAGCCAGAGCATCACTTCACCTGCGTGAGGAGTCGCTGGTACTTGTCCTCGTCGAGCACGCCATGCTCCGCCAGGACCTTCTCGAGGGCCGGCTTCCCGACGGCCTGGCCGTACTGGACGAGCAGCTCGTTGGTGTCGGTGCTGGGCCAGCCGGGCCAGCCGGCGGCCTGGTGCAGGTTGATGGACTGCAGGTTGTTGAAGATCTGCTGCTTCTCGCTGATCAGGCCGGTCCGATCGCAGAACAGGTGCCAACTCACGAGGTGGCCGCTCAGAGCCTGTGCCTCCTTCTTCTGCCAGGCCAGGCTGGGCACATACAGCGCGCCGCCGTCCCAGAGGACCTTCTCGGCGCCGGGGGTGTAGGCGTAGGCGCGGGCGATCTGGCGGGCCTTGTCCTTGTCCTGGCCGGCCCAGGTGCCGACGTAGCCGGCGGCCATGCGGCGGACGTTGAAGTCGGGCTCGGTGAACATCACCTGGATGAGGGGGTCGAGGCCCTGGTTGAGGATGATCGGGGCCAGGACCTGGGCCAGGTTGGGGTCCAACGTGACGGCGCGCAGGGCGCTCGGGACGTCGGTGAGCTCGCTGGAGAAGGCCTCGACCTTCAGGCGGATCGGCCGGTCCAGGCCGGGGTACTGCTGAGCGAGCGGCGCCAGGGCCAGGACCTCGTCGAGGCTCGTGGTGCGCTGGACGCGGGCGGCGGCGGCCCAGGTGCGGATCAGCATGGGCGCGTTGCCCTGCTGCTCGATGTTGACCAGGGCCTCTCCGGCGCTGTCGTCGTCGATGCGGGCCAGGCCCTGTATGGCCCAGCCTCGGGCGCTGGTGTCCTTGCCGAACATGGCGGTGTCGCGCAGCGCGGGCACGGCCTCGGCGCCGCGGCCGACGAGCTCCTCGAGGGCCTCCTGGGCGGAGTCGGGATCGGACAGGGCCGAGATGAGGCCGGCCTGGTCCTGGGGCAGGTTGACGACGCGGACGAGCTCACCGGGCTTGGCCTGGTTGACCTGGAGGTGGGCGACGGGCTCGTCGGCGTCGATCAGCTCCTCGTCGGTCCCGCGATTGCAGGCCAGGAGGCTGAGGCAGAGGAGCGTGTTGAGCATGGAATCTCCGGGTCGAGGCGACGGTCCCGGCGAGGATACGCCTGGGGATCGCGGGCGCTTACAGTCGGTCCGTCGCGGCGCTTGGGCGGCCGGGCTGGGGACCTCGGCGCGAACTCCCGCGTCGAGGGAGGCTCGGCGCGAAGTCGCACGTCACGAGATGGGGTGCTCGCGCCGCCGGTGTGTCGCCGATTCATGCAGGTTTCACCCCAGCGCCCCGTCGCGCCCATCCGGCCGGGTGACACCCCGTTCATGACGCAGGCCTTCTCCGCTCACCTCCGCGACGCCATGCGCCTCAACCTCGGCCGTCGGTTGACCTACGCGCGACGAACCCGGGGGCGGAGCCGCCCTCTGTCCTGGCTGCTCGTCGGCCTGGAGTGGCTCTGCCTGCCCGCGGCTCGCTGGTTCGAGCTGCGCGCGGTCGGCGTGCCCCCGCGTCAGCACCTCCTGGAGCTGAGCTTCGTCTCGATGCAGGGCCTGCCCTCGGCCGAGGCGCTGCCCTTCCGCCAGGCAGGACCCGCGCCCGGGCAGGCTCGGCTGGCCCAGGCCCTGATGCGGCGGCTTCGAGCCCAGGTCCGGGCGTCGCTGCCGAGCGGGGACATGGTCTCGGTGGTGGGCGGGTGCAAGCGGGCCCTGGCGGGCCTGGAGCTGCTCGAGCGGCACCACGACGCGCACCTGGCGATGTCGCGCCACCTGGTCGAGTCGCTGGGTCGGGTCGCGATGGTCGCGGAGCGGCTGGGGCTCGGCGAGGACCGCCTCGCCAGGGATCTGGTCCGGCTGCACGCGGCCGGCCTGGGCTCGGCCACGTGGCTGGACACGAGGGCCCAGCGGCTGCACCAGCAGGGCGCGGGGGTGCTGGTGAACGACCTGCCGGCGATCCCGTTCGGCTGAGCGCTCGGCGGTGCCGCATTTCGACCGAGGGTGCCGGTCAGCCTGGGGTGGTTTGCGGATCGGTGCCGCATTTCGGTGGAGGGTGCCGGTCAGCCTGGGGTGGTTTGCGGTGTGTTGCCGCATTTCGACCGAGGGTGCCGGTCAGCCTGGGGTGGTTTGCGGTGTGTTGCCGCATTTCGGTGGAGGGTGCCGGTCAGCCTGGGGTGGTTTGCGGTGTGTCGCCGCATTTCGACCGAGGGTGCCGGTCAGCCTGGGGTGGTTTGCGGTGTGGCCCCTGGGGGAGAGGTCGCCGCGCGCGGGTACGCTCCCGGAGTGACCGGGAGCGCCATGACCTGGCAGCAGGCCTGCATCGACTTCGCCGAGCGCCACGCCGTCGAGCCGCGCTGGGTTCAGGTGCTGCGCGCCTTCGGCGGCTGGGCCCCCGAGGCCGGCCCCGACCTCGAGTCCTTCGAGACCCAGGCTCAGCCGCAGGTCGTGGTGCAGGCCCTCGCGGGCGAGGTGGACGCGGCCCAGGCGGCCATGTTCGCCCGGCGACTGGTGGCGGTCGATCGGCTCCTGAGACAGAACCCTCGGCCCGAGGCCCGGCTGCTGCGCGTCGGCCTGCTCCACCGGATCCCCGAGATCCTCGCCGCCCCGCCGCCCCGCGCGCTGAGGGTGCGGGCTTGCGTGGACTTCTACTTCTCCCAGGCCGCCGCGCTCCAGCACGAGGACCCGCTCGCGCCCCGGATCGAGGAGTTGACCGGCGGCCTGGCGTGGAGCGCGATCGATCGGGGCCTGGACCACGCCCTGCTCGAGGGCGTCAGTCGCTGGGGCCCCTTGCACGTCAACCTGCTGAGGGTGCGAGGGCCGCGCCGCCTGCGCTGCGTGGACCTGAGAGGCCGGCCCGGGCGCTTCGCGGAGCAGTCCCTCGCCGAGGGCGCCCTGGCCGCGGTCAGCGGCGGCTTCTTCCTCTATTCGGAGCCCGACATCGCGCCGCCCTCGACCCGTGGAGATCCCGTGGGGCTGCTGGTCTCCGAGGGACGGGTGCTGAGCCCTCCGGCGCTTCGACGCACGGCCCTTCGAGCCCAGGACGGTCGCTGCTGGTTCGAGCGTATCGGCCTCGAGGGCTGGACCGTGCGCGGTCGCCGGATCGCCGGCGTGAACCGCCCAGAGCTGCTCGGGCGCGAGCTGGTGGCCTTCAACCGCGCCTGGACCGAGCCGGTGAGCTGGCCCCACGCTCGTCACCTGATCGGGCAGGCCCTGGTCGAGGGCTCCGGGGTCCCCCTCAACGGCGCCCTGCTCTGCTGGCCGGAGGCCGCGGAGGCGCCGGGACCGGTGGAGCTCGGCCTGCCCGGCGAGGCCATGGCCGGCGGGCCGGTCCTGCTCCGAGGTGGTCGCCTCTGCCTGGATCTCGTCGCCGAGGACTTCGCGGGCAGCGCGCCGCCCATCACCTTCTCCCAGGACGAGACCTACGACCAGAACCTGCTGCCTCGCATGGCCGCGGGGCTGCTCCCCGACGGCGGCCTGATCTTCGCGGCGGTGGACGGCCGCAACCTGGACCGGGCGCCGGGCCTGACCCTTGGTCAGACCGCCAGGCTGCTGCGCGCGGTGGGCTGCGAGGAGGCGATGAACCTGGACGGTGGCTCCTCCAAGCGCATGGTCGTGAGGGGCCGGGTGGTCGACCTGCCCTCGACCGAGGTGCTCGCGGGCGGCTCGGGCGGCCAGCAGGTCCGGCCGGTTCGGAGCGCCATCCTGGTGCTCTGAGGCGGGCCCCGACTCAGCGACGGTAGCGGACCTCGGCCTTCACGCCCGCGCGCGGCTGGGCGTCCAGCACGACCATGCGCTCGTCCTGCGCGTAGCCCACGGCGCCGCCGTCGAGCGTCACCGACCACAGCTCGCTGGGCGTGGACTCGAGCACCAGCATCGGCTCGTCCAGGCGCCCGGCGCTGGCCGCGACGCGGGCGATCAGCGGCGTCCAGTCCTCGGCACCGCAGAGGTCCAGCGCCAGGCCGCCGCCCTGCTCGACCAAGTCGAAGTAGCTCAGCCCGATCTCCTCGTAGGAGGTCTCTCCGCAGCTGCCGTCGGGCGCGATGGCGTGCACCTGGAAGCTGGCCAGCTCGCCCTGGGCCAGGCCTCGCAGCTCCTCGAACGAGGGCTGCAGGCCGATCAGCTCGTCGAACTGCTCGCCCCGCTGCTCGCCGTCCTGCCACGGGAAGAAGCCCGGGTCGTGGGTGTCGCTCACGAAGACCACGTTCACGGCCGAGCCCTGGCGGAACAGGGGCTGCCAGCTGCGCTGGAGGAGCTGCTTGAGCGCGACGGTGCCGGCCTCGACGCGGGTAGGCAGCAGTCCGATCTGGGTGTTGGCCAGGAGGCAGGGGATGCCCTGCGCGTTGCGCTCGTCGGGGGCGAACCAGGCCTCGCAGCCGTCCAGCGCGTAGAGCCCGGCGCGGTCCTCGTCGAGCTCGGGCCGGAAGGCCTCGATGCCGCCGCGGTCGACCAGGCGCTGGAAGCCGGGGTTGATGAAGTAGCTGGGGAGGCCCGCGGGCTGGGTCACCGCGGCGTGTCGGCGGCGGGCACCGTCGGCGCTGGCGGGGGTGGTCGAGGTCACCGCGATGCGCGTGCGGTCCGGCCAGGCGCCGTCGAGCACCAGGCTGGCCATCCCGCTGCGAAGGGCGTTGAGGTCGTCGGCCATGGAGATCGACTCGTCGAGCACAAACAGCACGTCGATGCGGGGGGTGCCGCCCAGGTCGAAGACCTCGGTGCGCCGGTCGGGGGTCTCGAGCACCGCCTCGGCCGAGCCCTCGGTCGGCTCCACCTGGATCAGGCCCTCGTCCCATGCCTCGATCGGGTCGACGGGCTGAACGGGGGTGTGCAGTCCGTACTCGGGGGCGCAGGCGAGCAGCCACAGCATGCGCGCAGCTTAGCTGCCAGCGACCAGGCCCGCGATCGAGGCGGCGACCACCCCGCCTCCGATCAGCACCAGGCACCCGCCGATGACGGCCCACCCGCTGGGTGCGGTGCGGGGCCAGGCATCTGGCCGGGTGCGTCGACGAAGGTCAGCGTGTCGGTGTCGGCGTTCGAGCAGCCAGCTCAAGAGCATCACCGCGTCAGCTCCGTGCTACGTGGCGTCGTGTCCGAGACCCCAGATCTGCCGAAGTTCCAGGGCAAGCGCCTGCTCGGCCAGTTCCTGGCGGGGCTGGTCCTGCTGATGCTCGGGCTCGGTGTGCTGGGCAGGTTCTTCCGCGAGGACATGGTCCGGCACGCGAGCTGGTTCGTCGAGCGCTTCGGGGGCGTGGGCGTGGCGCTGGGCTTCTTCGTGCCCGACCTGATCCCGGTGCCCGGCGCGCACGAGGCCTTCAGCGCCTTCGGTCTGATCGGCGGCATGGGCTTCTGGGAGGTGGTGGCCTGGGCCAGCGGCGGCAGCCTGCTGGGGGGCAGCATCGGCTTCTGGCTGGGGCGAGGGCTGGGCCACACCGAGCGCTTCCAGCGCTTCCTGCGCGAGGGTCGAGGTCGCTACGTCTACGGTCTGATGCAGCGCTATGGCGGCCTCGCGCTGGCGGTCGCGGCGGTCTCGCCCATCCCCTACAGCATCGGCTGCTGGAGCTGTGGGGCGCTGGACTACCCCTTCGGGCGCTTCCTGCTGATCAGCCTGCTGCGCATCCCTCGGGTGGCCTTCTACCTCTGGCTCATCGAGCTCGGCTTCATGGCCGGGGTCGGCTAGCGAGCCAGGACGGAGGCCTCGTCGCCCGTGGGGCTGCGCTTGAGCTGCTCCATCGAGAACACCGGCTGGCCGCCCACCACCGTGGTCATCTTCAGCGGCGGCCCGGGCAGCTCCTTGGCGAACACGAAGGTGGTGACCTCCTCGCCTCGGGTGCGGGTGTAGACCCAGCACTCGAAGGTGCCGAGCGCCTCGGTTCGGGTCTCCTCGGTCCGCGTCGTCTCGGCGGCGTCGAAGGAGGCGTGCTGCTGCAGCTCGACCCAGGTGTGGGTCTTCGTCGCGGCCTCGTCCTGGCCCTGGGTCTTGTACTCGATGGTCACGGTGGCCTCGTCGGCCTCGAGCACCGTCCAGCGCTGCACCGGCTCGCCCTCGGGCGTCTCCATGCCGAACATCAGCTGCTTGCCGCGCCCGAAGGCCCGGTGGATCTGCTCGGCGGTGTAGGGCGTGGGCAGCGTCACCGGGACCTCGGGGACCTGGACGGTGGACAGGGGCTCGGGGAGTGGGC
>CALGIB010000537.1 GCA_937915955.1 uncultured Pseudomonadota bacterium | reverse complement strand
CCCGCAGCCAGGCCCGGGTCGGGCTGGCCCCCAGCGTGCGCGCGACCAGGAGCTGGTCGGGGTCGACCGAGCGGAACGCCGCCGCGGCGGTCAGGACATAGAGCGGGGAGGCGACCAGGACCTGGGCGAGCACCACCGCAGCCGGGGTGAAGGGCAGGCCGATGCCCAGCGCCCCGAGCGAGGGACCGAGCAGCCCCTGGCGCCCGAAGGTCTCGAGCAGCCCCACGCCCAGCACCGCCGGCGGCAGCACCACGGGCAGCTCCACGAGCAGGCCCACGACCCGGGCCTTGGGGCCCCGCGCACGGGCGAGCCACCAGGCCAGGGGGGTCCCCAGCGACAGGACCACGACCAAGGCCACACAGGTCGTCCAGGTCGACAGCCACAGCGCCGCCTGGGTCGTGGGCAGGCGCAGGGCCTCGACCAGCTCGGTCGGGGAGCTCGACCCGCCGAGTCCGATCAAGGGGAGCAGCAGCAGCGCCAGCAGCATGCCCGCGGGCAACCAGGACAGGCGGCTCACGGCGCCTCGAGTCCGAAGTCACGAACGATCTCAAGGCCTTCGTCGCTCCGAGTGAAGTCCGTCCAGGCTCGCGCCTCGGGGCGGATGGGGAGGACCTCGGCCTGGTAGTAGAGCGCCGAGTCCGGCAGGCCCATGGGCAGCTCAATCGCTCGTAGCTCCTTGAGATCGTTCATGTCGGTGGCGTAGACAAGGGCCGCGTCGGCCTCGCCGAGCAGCAGCTTGGTGCGCACCTGCCGCACGCTGAGCTCCCGGGAGACGACCCGGCCTCGGACCCGCTCCAGCCAGTCGGAGCCGTAGCGCTGGCCCGCCGCCTCGAGCAGCCGCTCGGAGTAGGCGCCGACGGGGACCTCGGGCACGCCCAGGACCAGCCGCTCCGCTCGGTCCAGATCGCGCAGGTCCTGGATGACCGAGTCCGCCGCGACCGCCAGGACCAGGCGTCCTCGCACCAGGGGCTCGGGGCTGGCCACGCGGCCTTCGGCGGCGAGGTCCTCGATGAGGCCTTGGTTCGCGCTCGCGAAGACCTGGGCGTCGAGGCCAGCCCGCAGCTGGGTGGCCAGAGTCTGGCTTCCCGCGACGGAGAGCTGCACCTCGAGCCCGTGCTGGGCCTCGAAGGCCTGCTCCAGCTGGCCGAACACCTCGGTCAGCGAGCTGGCGGCCAGGACCGTCACCGAGGGGCTGCTCGTGCAGGCCAGCAGCAGGATCGGGCTCAAGCGACCGCTCGGCGGCGGCCAGCCTCGGTGAGATCGTAGGCGCCCATGCCGGCGACCTCACGGCGGAAGCCCAGGCTGCTGAGCTCGGAGAGCAGCGCAACGATCCCAGGGTGTTCCAGGTGCTCGCGTCGGAGGGCCAGGTCGAAGCGCTCCTCGGACAGCGGCGAGAACGGGAGCCCGCAGGCCTCGGCGACCGGCTCGATCAGGACGGCGGCGTCGGCGGCGCCCAGTCGCAGCGCTTGCGCGGCCTCCAGGTGCGAGCGCACGCTCGGCCCGCTGGAGCTGCGACCCTGGAGCGCGGCCTCGAGCACGCCCTGGGCCCCCGAGCCGGCCTGGCGCTGGGCCACGCGATGTCCCTCGTCGATGTCCGAGATCGCGTGCAACCCAAGGGGGTTGCCCGGAGCGAGCGCCAACCCCTGCCGCCAGCTGAGCAGCGAGACGAGCACGATGTCCTCGGCCGGGAGCAGCGCGCGGAGCAGCTCCTCGTGCCGCTCGGGTCGGTCGCGCTGGGCCAGGTGCATGCCGGCGACGTGGACGCGACCCTCGGCCAGCCAACGAAGGGCTTGCCCGCTGGGGGCGTAGAGCCAGCTGCTGGATCGTCCCGCTCGCCCTGCGCGCGCGCTCAGGGTGCCCAGGACGGGCGCGCAGCCAGCGATCAGGACCTTGTCGCGCAGGCCCGCCGGGTCCACGAGAGGCTCGATGCGGCCGTCCTGGCCCACCATGGCGTCCGCCGCCTGGGGGCTGGTGGGGCTGAGGCGGTGCGGCGCCCAGCTAAGACCGACCCGGCCCAGGACCAGGCGCGTTCCGGGTCGCTCGTCGCTGCTTCCCAGGTCCGCGGGCAGCTGGAAGAGCTCCTCGACGGTGCAGCCCAGGGCCTGGGCCAGCCTCAGCGCGACGGCGGTGCTGGGGGTCGCGCGTCCGCCCTCGACGGCCGTCAGCGCCTGTCGACTGAGACCGATGCGTGCGGCGAGCGCGCTGAGGCTCTGCCCACGAGCCTTGCGGAGCTCTCGGACCCGTGTTTGGAGTGAAGGCATGACGAAGTGTAACGTCTGCTTGTCATTTCACGCGATGGAGATGCCCATCTCTCGCGCCAGTTGGCCGAAGGCCTCGACCGCCCCGACCTTCAGGTGCATGCGGAAGCAGTCCAGCTCGTCGTCCCCCGACCAGGGCGTGATGCGCACGACCTCGGGGTTGATCAGCACGGTGGCCTTGCCGCTGTAGTAGGCCGAGATGACGGGCTGGTTGATGTACGGGAACACGTGGCTGGTGCCCACGCTGACGACCACGTCGAAGCCGCGCTGCTCGACCTCGCGCCGGTAGAGCGCCACCGGGCCGGCGGGCAGCTGCTCGTCGAAGAGCACGACCTCGGGGCGCAGGTTGCCGCCGCAGTCCGGGCAGGCGGGGACCTCGCCCTGCACCTCGTCGTAGCTGGCGACGGTGTGGGCCCATCCACAGGCGCGGCAGGCGATGTCGGCGGCGTCGCCGTGGATGGCGATGAGCTTCTCGCTGCCAGCGCGCTGGTGCAGGCCGTCGACGTTCTGGGTGAGCACCCAGGCCCGGGTCAGGCGTCGCTGCAGGGCCGCGATGACCTGGTGGGCGAGGTTGGGCCGAGCGCCGGTGGCGTGCTCGCCGATCTGCCTCAGGTAGCGCCAGGTCAGCTCGGGGCGGGCCCTCCACATCGCCTCCGAGAGCAGCTCCTCGATGGGCAGGCCGAGCTCGGGGTCGGGGTCGTTGTACAGGCCCGTGACGCCTCGGTAGGTGGGGATGCCGCTCGCGGCCGAAACGCCGGCGCCGGTGATGAACAGGACCGAGGGGTCGGTGGCCAGGAGCTCGGCGAGCTGGGCGGTGGACATGCGCTGGGCGTATCTCGGCCCGCCCTAGGGATCAGGCGCCGAGCAAGCGCTCGACGGTCAGCCTCTCGAGCGACCGGGCCTGGGCCATCAGGGCGATGCTCGCCTGCGCCAGCAGCTGGTCCTTGGCCAGGGTGGCGGTCTCGGAGGCCATCTCGGCGTCGGCGACGCGGGAGCGCGCGGCCTCTTCGTTCTCCAGGGCCGTCTCGCTGCTGCTCAGGGCGTGCTCGAGGCGACGGGTCCGGGCTCCCAGGCCCGCCCTGGCCGAGTTCACGGTGTCCATTGCCTCGTCGATCACGCCCAGTGCCGAGCGGGCGTCCTCGGCGGTCTCGAAGGAGAGCTCGCTCAGGCCGAGGCCCCGGACCGTGGCGTCGACGGGCAGCCCGGTGCTGATGCGGCTGTCCGCCCCCGCGCCGACGCCGACCTGGATCTCCCAGGCCGCTTGATCGGCGATCGGCTCGAAGCTGGCTGCGATCGCGTCGAAGGCCGCGGCGATGCCGCTGCCCGAGCTGCTCCCGAGGTCGTGGGTGGAGCCGCCCGTCTCGCTGGTGATGGTCGAGAAGGTGCTGTCCTTGGAGGTCGGGTTGATCGTGTGGACCTCGATGCCCATGGCCGCGAGCCGGTCGGCGACCTGGGCCTGGGTGATCGACTGGTAGCTGGTCTCCCGGCCGGTGTCGGTGATGACCAGCAGCACCTGGCGCTGGCTGCTGGCCCGCCACGCGAAGCGATCCGGCTCGTAGGTGCCGGCCATCGAGGTGCGGCCCGAGGCCTCCATCAGCGCCGTGTAGGGATCCATCGGGCCCACGCCCCAGATCGACAGCGCCTCCAGCGCCTCCTCGAAGTCCGGGTCGTTGATGTCCGCGCGCTGGTGGAGGCCATCGG
>CALGIB010000536.1 GCA_937915955.1 uncultured Pseudomonadota bacterium | reverse complement strand
GGTTGACCAGGGTGCGCTCGGCCTGCTTGAGCATGCGCTCGGCGTCCCCCAGGTCCCCGGTCATCGCGCAGGCCCAGGCCGACAGCGCCACCAGGGCGGGGTTGTAGCGCTCGGGGTCGGACTTCAGGGCCAGGTTTCGGGCGATGGCGACGTGGCTCTCGGCCGTGCCCGGATCGCCCTGGGCGGCGGCGAGGCGAGCCAGGGCGTAGCGGGCCGCGATGGCCTCCTGGGTCACGCCCAGGGCGCCGGCCTGCTCCACCGCGGTGACCAGGTCGCGGCGGGCGTCCACGACCCGACCGAGCTCCGCCCAGGCCTCGCCGCGGACCCGCAGACCCGAGACGCGCCCGACCGGGTAGCCCACCGCCTCGGCCTCGCGCAGGGAGGCGTCCGCGGCGTCCAGCGCCTCGGGCAGGCGGCCCTGCCAGACCAGCAGCTCGGCCAGGTTCACGGTCGCGATGACCCAGGCGGACTTGTCACCCAGGCGGTCCAGGATGCCCCGCGCCTCGGTCAGGCCCTTGGACGCCAGGGCCAGCTGACCCTTGCTGAACTGCGCGGCGGCCAGGGCAACGGTCAGGTCGGCCCGTAGCCCCTCGAGCTCCTCGCTGCGGGTCAGGACCAGGCCCTCGCTGGCCAGCCGCTCGACGGTGTCCAGATCGCCGTCCTCCCAGGCCAGGGCCGCCTGACAGTAGAGGGCCTCGGCCACGGCCCGCCTCACCTTCGAGGTCCGAGCCCGGGCCAGCGCCAGCTCCGCCTGCTCGCGGGCGGCGTCCGGGAGGTCCATGCGGAGCAGGACCCGCGCCAGTGTGCAGCGCCCGCCGGTCTCGGCCAGGGGCTCGTCGCAGAGCTCGGCGAGGCGGACGAGCGCGGCGGCGGTCTTCTGGGCCTCGGCCCACTCGCCTCGCAGGTAGGTGACGTCCTTGCGGACCTGCAGCAGCGTCAGGCGGGCGTCGTCGTGGGCCCGTCGGTCGAGGTCGACCGAGGCCAGGTCCTCGACCACCAGCGCGCGGTTGGAGAGCTCCCAGGCGGTCTGGTGCAGGCTGCGCGCGGCCATGCGGGCCGAGGCGGCGGACAGGTGCATGTAGGCCTGTCCGGCCAGCCCCGCGAGGCGGTAGTGATCGCCGACCAGCTCGAGCGCGGCCGGCACGCTGGCGACGTTGGCCTCGAGCGCGACGGCCATGCGCCGGTGCAGCTCGGTGCGCGCCTCGGGGGACAGGTCCCGGTAGACCACGTCGGCGAGCAGGCGGTGACGGATCTCGTGGTGGACCAGCTCTCCGCTCCGCCGCTCCGCCACGATGCCCCGGTGCAGGAGCGCGTCGACCTGGTCCAGGACGCTGTCCTCGTCCTGGCCGAGCACGTCCAGCAGCAGATCCAGCTCCAGCGGGCGGCCCGAGACCGCCAGGGCCTGGAGCAGCCTCAGCTCGCCGGGGCCCAGGTCCTCCAGGCGCTTGCGCAGGACCTGCCGCGCACCTCGAGGGATCTCCAGGTGACCGGTGCGGATCTCCTCGGTGTCCGCGTTGAGCTGCAGGCCGCCGCGGTGGTCCGAGGACACCAGCCCGCGCTGGATGAGGCTCTCGAGGAACTGGACCAGGAACAAGGGGCTGCCCTGGGTCTCGTTGTGCAGGCGGGTGGCCAGCGCGATCGCCCGCGGGTTGCGCCCCAGCATCGACTCCACCAGCCGGCTCACCGAGGGCTGGGACAGGGGCTCCAGGCGCAGCGTCGCCGGGGTCACGCCCAGGTCCTGGCCCCGCAGGAAGCTCTCCAGCGCCGGCGTGCAGAGGTCCTCGCGCGCCGAGACGACCAGCAGCAGCGGCTCGCCGGCCGCGATGAGGCTGCGCACGAGCAGGGCCAGCAGCTCCACGCTGCGAGGCGGCGTGGCGTGGAAGTCGTCGTAGAGCACGACCCGCGGACCCTGGGCCAGCAGCGTGCGCAGCGCCGGACGGAGCTGGTCGACCAGGCGATAGAGGGCGTCGCCGCCGCGCGCCTGGCCCTTGGTGAACTCGCGCACCATCTGGGCCAGCCCCCTCGGCGCGTCCTCGCCCAGGGCCGCCAGGACCTCGTCGCAGAGCTCGACCAGGCCGAAGAGGCCGACGGATCCGGTGCCCACCCGCAGGCTGTGGACCGGGATGCCGATGGCGGCGGCGCGGGCGGAGGCGCACTGGAGCAGGCGGGTCCGGCCCACGCCCTCGCGGCCCTGGATGACGACCAGGCCGCCCTCGCTGCGGGTCAGGCGGTCCACGCAGCCGTGCAGGATCTCGAGCTCCGCGCCCCGGCCGACCAGCGGTGGCTCCCAGTCCGCGTCCAGGGGCCGGCTGCGCTGGTCCTCGAGCTGCTCGAGCTTGTAGAGGATCTCGCGGGCCGACTGGTAGCGGTCCTGGGGGCGCTTCTGAAGGAGCTTCCAGCAGATCTCATCGAGGTGCTTCGGGCAGCCGGCCTCGTACTGTCTGGGTCGGGGCGGCACCTTGCTGCGGTGGGCCTCGAGGTAGCCGCGCATGTCCTTCTCGTCGAAGGGGCGGCAGCCGGTCAGCATGGCGAAGAGGATGATGCCGAGGCTGTAGAGGTCGCTGCGGTGGTCGATGGGCAGGCCGCCGATCTGCTCGGGCGAGGCGTAGGCCCAGGTGCCGACCAGCGTGCCGGACTGGAAGCCGTCCACGGCGTCGGGGTCGAGATCCTTGACGATGCCGAAGTCTGTCAGCTTGGCGCGCCCGTCCGGGCCGAGCAGGATGTTGCTGGGCTTCAGGTCGCGGTGGACCAGGCCCTTCTGGTGCACGTGCGCCAGCGCCCGGCAGGTGTCGACCAGGATCTCCTCGCAGCGCCGCCAGCGGTCCTGGGGATCGTCGAGGAAGCGGAAGCCCCGGATCGTCTGGTGCAGGTCACGGCCCTCGACGTACTCCATGCAGATGAAGGGGTGGCCGCGGATGTCGCCGTAGGCGTCGACGCGGATCACGTTGGGGTGGCGGATGCGCTGCAGGGCCCGAAACTCGCGCCGAAAGCGCACCATGCCGCTGCTCATCCGGCTGGCCTTGAGGATCTTGAGCGCGACGGCCTCGTCGTTGGGATCGCGCGCCAGCACCACCGTCGCCATGCCCCCCTTTCCGATGGGGCGGTCGTAGACGTAGGCGCCGATCCGCTCGCCGGCGTCGACCTCGAAGCCGCCGATCTGCAGGGTGGGAACGGGCTCGTCTTGGTCTGCGGTCACCGCTGCACCATAAGCAAGCAACCCCGGCGTTGCTATGGTCGTCTTGGAGCCATCACGTGACGACGGATCCGAAGTCGGTCGAAGAGGCGCTCGCGCGCTTCCTGCACATCCTCAAGAGCGCCCAGGCCTGCATTCGTGTGGGCGAGCTGGACGCGGCCGAAGAGCAGCTGCTCCTGGCTCGCGCGCTCGAGCCCGCCCGAGCGGACCTGTACGACACCTGGGCGGAGCTCGAGGATCATCGAGCGCGCCCCGAGGAGGCGAGTCGGCGGCGTCGAACGGCCTGGGAGCTGGAGCCCACGCCCTCGCGGGGCCTGGCGCTGGCCGAGGACCTGCCGGACGACCAGACGCGGGAGTTCCTGCGGCACCTGGTCGAGACCTTCCCCGAGAGCACGGTCGCCGTGGTGGCCTGCACCCGCGCCGAGCTGGGCCGGGGTGGCTTCGAGGCGGGAGACGCCGCCAGCAGCGTGCTCGTGAGGCGCTGTCCAGGCGGCAGCCAGGAGCTGATGGCCGCCATGGTCCAGGTCATCGCGGGCCTGCCCATCGACCAGGAGGCCATGGACATCTTCCAGCCGCTGGTCAGCGCGGAGATCACCCGGCGGCACAGCATCGAGGCTGGATCGCTGGCGCCCAGGGGTCGCGGCGGGGACGCCCCAGTGGCCTTGCCGGTCGTCACGCCCGAGGACGAGGGCGATCCCTTCGACGAGGAGCCGGAGCCCGAGCCCGCTCCGGCGCCCTCCCCGCCCGCGGCGCGCAGCCCCCAGCC